>NZ_RAWD01000738.1:0-416 GCF_003612065.1 Corallococcus sp. CA047B | reverse complement strand
ATGTCCAATCATACTTCTGTCTGAAGTAACCGATAATTCCCTCAAAAGCTTTGAGGATATCAGTCTCGAAAGTGAAGTGCCGCTTTGAATATACGCCGATACAATCCGTATAAATCTGCCACGCATCTCTTCCATGAGCAACAGAAAGCAGCTCTCCCCACGAAAAGAAAGAATCTCTCGTGAACTCCACAACATCGCTCTGATGACAAGCATCCTCACCCTTCTCCCCGCTCAAACACTTGTAGAATACCTCATGTTCGGTAAAAACCAGCTGCCTACTCGATAACACTTTCTCCTGATACGTCCACCCCCTCGTCTCCCAAACCTCCTCCCCAATAGCATGCGAAACCAGTCTCGGCGTCCTCATCCCGATATTCACACCACCAACATCCAAAACACCTGGGACATTCCTCATT
>NZ_RAWD01000737.1:0-425 GCF_003612065.1 Corallococcus sp. CA047B | reverse complement strand
CCACCAGCGTGCCCCCCACCTGTCCCACCCCGTCCATCAACCGCAGCGCGCCGTGCAGGGCCTGCACCAGCTCCGCCGGGGACACCCACGCCGCCTCCACCTCCAGCGCCAGGACGCTCACCGCGCGCTCGTAGCTGCGCACCCGGTCCAGCTCCTCCGACAGCCGCGCCCGCACCCCTTCGGCCTCCAGCGCCCGGCGGGCCGGTGGGGGCCGCTCCCCCCGGTGGAACACCAGCGTCACGTTGCCCAGCGTCACCACGTCCCCGCCGTCCAGTGAGCGGGTGCCTTGCACCTTCTCCCCGTTGACCCGCACGCCGTTGTGGCTGCCCAGGTCCGCGATGAACGCCTCACCGCCCGCCACTCCCACCTTCGCGTGCTGGCGGCTCACCGACGCGTCCTCCACCACCACGTCCGCCCCCACCGCC
>NZ_RAWD01000736.1:0-429 GCF_003612065.1 Corallococcus sp. CA047B | reverse complement strand
GCTCGCGCCGCCTCCAGGCTTCACGCCCTCGCTGGCGCCGCTGTCCTCCTCCAGCCAGGTCAACTACCAGCACGCCCCGCTGCCCCCGACCCCCATCGCGACGAAGGACCAGAAGCATCCCACCTCGGCCGTGTACCGGCTCATGGCCCGGGAGATCGGGCGCGGCCTCGTCACCCGGTACGAGCTCGGGGTGCTCAGCAAGAGCCGGGAGTGCAAGGTCTAGGAACACGGGGCGCTGGTGACACGCGTCACCACCCCTGATGGCCCGCCTCACCAGAAGCATGGGGGGCGGAGCACCTCGTGGAATGGGCGCTCCAGAGGGAAACCGTGCGCGGGAAGCCGCTGCGGAGGGCTGGCACACGCCGTGCTTTGGGGAAGGCATACACGGACCGGACGCTTGCTTCCGGCTCCCTCCCACGACCCCCGAGC
>NZ_RAWD01000735.1:0-433 GCF_003612065.1 Corallococcus sp. CA047B | reverse complement strand
CGAGGGTGACGAGGTGGATGCGGCGGAGGTGCTGGCGCTGGACGCTCGCGAGTCCGACCTGCGCGGGCGCGGAGAGGCGGATGTGCCCGCTCGCGAGTCCGGTGACGAGGAGGAACGTGGCGATGCGCCGGGACGGGCCCGCTGGCCGCTGGTGCTGCTGCTCGTCGCCCTGGTGGCGGACTTCTACGTCACCCGGCGGGTGTGACGGCACCGCGACAGGGCTGTCAGGCGCCGGGGTTTCCGTCACGAAGATCCGGCTCCCTGTCGTGAGGGGCCCGGGTGACTCCTCCTGGGAGCTGCCCTGTCGGTACCCATGGCATGCCGCGTGCTCATGGCGCCGGTCCATGACGTCTCGGAGGCCGGGCCGGGAGTGCGGTGCAGGAGTCTCTCGTGAAGGTCCGCGTGCTTCGATGGAGTCTGTTGTTGGGAATGC
>NZ_RAWD01000734.1:0-435 GCF_003612065.1 Corallococcus sp. CA047B | reverse complement strand
GGGCATGGAATGGTTGCAGAGCTTCTCCGACTGAGGCTCCAGACGATCGCGAACACGGTGCGGCACGAGCCACGCCGACTGTTCGTCACGGTCGTGTCGGTCCTCCTCGTCCTCGGCGCCTCCTTCGCCGTCTCCGCCCTCGCGGGCTCGCTGCGCGACGACCCGCTGGCTGACGTCCGTGCGCTCGTGGTGGGTGCCGGTGCGCTCCTCGTCATCGCCTACGCCGTGCTGCCGTTCTCTCGGGTCCGGCCGCCGTGGAGCGATCCGCGCCGACTGGCCGTCCTCGGCGTGCCCGAGGGGACGGCGGCCGTCGGCCTCGCGCTCGGCGGCGCCATCGGACTGCCCGTGCTCGCGCTCGTCGCGGTCGCTCCCGGCTACGTGCGCTCGTGGGGCGAGGGGCAGGGCATCGCGACGCTCGCCGTCCTCGCCGTCGTG
>NZ_RAWD01000733.1:0-436 GCF_003612065.1 Corallococcus sp. CA047B | reverse complement strand
CTCGTGTGTCATGCCACACCTCCCGCAACAGATGGGTTGGGCCGCGGCTCTGATCCGGGGGGCAGATCCGGCGGCACAGGAATCGGGGGGATGGTGGAAGCCTCGGATGCGGGTGCCGTGCCGGCTGCAATGCCTGGGCCGGCGCCCGTCATGGATTCGACGGCCAACATGGCCGAATGCGCCGACGGTCCGAATACGACCGTGGCACGGCGGTTAGGGTCGGCCATCTGCGCCAGCTCGGCCGACATCTCGTGGTCGCACGCCATGAAGCAGGCGACCTTGCGGCCCGCAGCGCGGGCCAGCTCTTCCAGCACTTCGCCCTCGGGCAACTCCGACACGGCGATGTTGAGCGACCCGTCTTCGCCAATCGAGAACGGCACCACGTGATGCCGCACAGCCAAGTCACGCGGCAGGCAATCCGCCAGCGCGCCAAGCA
>NZ_RAWD01000732.1:0-437 GCF_003612065.1 Corallococcus sp. CA047B | reverse complement strand
CGCGGTGACCTGCGGCTGTCGGGACTGCGGTGGGGTCTGACTTGTTAAAGAGCGGTCGGCTCGGTGGCCTGGCGCTGCGTTGTTCTGCGGCGTTGAGGTGAGTATGAGTCTGCTCATATTTCCTGTCAATGAGTATTCCCATATTTTTTTATGAGGTGGCTCATCGAGGGTTTCTCAGGACGAAAAAAAGCCCGCGCTAAGCGGGCTCGTTGGCTTGCTGGTGGGCTTAGGAACCGATTCCGCCGCCACGCCAGATAACGCGACCGATGATCGGCAGATCATGAACTGACGTTTCGCTTGCGATTTCGTCTGGGTATGCAGTTTTGTCAGGGTTATCGCTTCGAATGAGCCAAGCACCAGTTAGCTGTTGATTCAGGCGCTTGATGCTGACGCCGCCGTCTGGTCGCCTGATGACGTACACCTGCTTATCCTGGGGC
>NZ_RAWD01000731.1:0-444 GCF_003612065.1 Corallococcus sp. CA047B | reverse complement strand
GGATGGTGGTCACCGACCCCGCCGTCACCGACGGCTACCGGCAAGACCGGGCCTTTGACCCTTCGGCCGGCAAACCGCTGGCAATCATCCGGCCACGGCGCACCGAAGAGGTGCAGACGGTGCTGCGTTGGGCCAGTGCGAACCAGGTGCCCGTGGTGACCCGAGGAGCCGGTAGCGGCCTTTCGGGCGGGGCGACCGCCCTGGATGGCGGGATCGTGCTGTCCACCGAAAAGATGCGCGACATCACCGTCGACCCGGTCACCCGCACCGCAGTGTGCCAGCCCGGCCTGTACAACGCCGAGGTGAAGGAGGCCGCCGCCGAACACGGCCTGTGGTATCCCCCGGATCCGTCGTCGTTCGAGATCTGCAGCATCGGCGGCAACATCGCCACCAACGCCGGCGGGCTGTGCTGCGTGAAGTACGGCGTCACAGGCGACTACGTAC
>NZ_RAWD01000730.1:0-454 GCF_003612065.1 Corallococcus sp. CA047B | reverse complement strand
CATCAGGCTCGGTGAGCGCGAAAGAGACAATCAGGTCGCCACTGGCGATTCTCGGGAGGTACTCCGCCTTCTGCTCGGCAGTGCCGTCCATCAGAATGCCTTGCGAACCAATGCCGATGTTCGTCCCGACCACCGAGCGGAAGGCCAGCGCCGTATGGCCGAGCTCGTAGGCCACTTCGCATTCCTGCGCCAGAGTCAGACCGATACCGCCGAATTCCTCGGGGATCGAGAGCCCGAACAGACCCAGTTCCTTCATGTCGCTCACGATGTCCGCCGGGACTTCATCGTGCTCCTCGACGTGATCCTCGGCGGGCATCAGACGCTCCCGAACAAAGCGTTGCACGCTGTCCTTGAGCAGTTGGAAAGTTTCTTGATCGAGCGACATGGCATCTCCTGTGAATCCGCCGCATTGTTGGTTTATCGATCCGCCTTGACAATCCCAAAGAATGTGAAC
>NZ_RAWD01000072.1:0-31936 GCF_003612065.1 Corallococcus sp. CA047B | reverse complement strand
GCTCCAGCCGAAGCCACCCCGGCCCCCGCCGCCCGTGCGCAGGGCGCCTCCTCCGACGCGAAGCAACCCGCTCGCCCCCAGGAGGTCGCGCCCGCCCGGCACGCGGAGCCCGCGTTCGTGGAGCCGCAGCGCACCTCGCAGGCGGTGCTCGCGGCCACGCGGATCCGGGATGGGGACGCGCTGATGCGCGAGCGTCGCTACCGCGAGGCGGCGTTCGCCTTCCTCGACGCGAAGCACGCGGCGCCGGAGCACGTGGAGGCGCGCTTCAAGCTGGGCAATGCGCTGGCGGTGCTCGGCTACTACGGGCGCGCCATCGACGAGTGGGAGCAGGCTTCGCGCCTCACCCAGGACGCCGCCATTCGTCAGAGCGCGCAGGACAACATCACCCGGGCGCGCGCGAAGCAGACGGAAGCCGGCACCGCTCCGCAGGCCGTGGGGCAGACTCCTGGCTCGGGGCCCGTGGCGGACACGACGCGGGCCCAGGCCCGCCGCGCCTACGAGCAGGGCGTCCAGCACATCAGCCAGCGCGCCTACGCGGCCGCGCTCCAGACGCTGACGCAGGCCGTGCAGCAGGAACCCCTGCTCACGGTGGCCTACGTCGCGCGGGGCAGCGCCAACATCGGGCTGCGCCGGTACGCGGAGGCCGCGGCGGACTATCAGTTCGCGCTGAAGCTGGATCCGGACTCGGCGTCCCCCCTGTACGGCCTCGCGGAGGCGTACCGGGCCCTGGGGCGCAACTTGGAAGCCCGCGACCTGTACGCACGCTATGCCGCGTCCAGCGCGGCGGACGTGCGCCCGGAACTCCAGGCGGAGTCCCGACAGAAGGCCGAGCGCCTGCGCTGACTGCCCGCTCGAAGAGCAGGCGGGCATCGTCAAAGGGGCTGTCCCCGTCACTATTTTACGAGTCATGGACGGACTCGAACGGAAGGTGGAGGGGAAGCAGTCGCAGCAGGTCTTTCGCCCCCGGCGGGTGCTCGCCGCGACGATGGCGGCGGCAGGCCTGCTGTGGCTCGGGGTGCTCGTCTACCTGTTCAACTTCGACGGGGTGCCGCTGAAGACGTTCCTGTCCGCGGGCTTCTTCGTCCTCTTCTTCGCGGTGTCCCTCACCTACTACGGACGCACCCGCATCGAGGTGGACTCCCGAGGCATCACCTGCCGGGGCATGGTGCGCACCCGGCGCTTCTCCTTCGCGGACATCCGCAAGCTGGACGTGCTCCCCGGCCCGGTGACGGTCTACGCCATCCGGGGCAGCAAGGGCTTCGTGCACTTCACCAGCTTCTTCCGCCACCACCGCTACCTGGCCTCGCTCCTGGTGGAGCGCGCGGGCCTGTCCCCGCTGCCCGGCTGAAGCGCGGCCTCACCCCGCTGACGCCAGCACGTAGGTGAGGAGCAACCCGATGAGCGCCAGCAACGCGCCCACGGCGATGAGCCACCCCTCCGAGCGCGAGCGCCGCGGACCGCGTTCGGGAGCAAGGGGCGCCTGCCTCGACGCGTCGGCATCTGAAACCATGGGGAGGGCGTGCCCACCGCCGTCCGGAGCGTCGTCGAACGCCGCCTGGAAGCGCAGCAGGGAACGCCCCAGCTCGACGACGTCGCCATCCGCCAGCGTCCCGGGCGCCTCCAGGCGCACGCCGTTGAGGAACACGCCGTTGGGCGTCCCCAGGTCCTCCAGCAGGAATCCCAGTCCTTCGCGACGGATCCGCGCGTGCAGGCGGGACACGGCCCGGTCCCGCAGCCGCAGGGCCACTCCTTCTCCCCGGCCAATGTCCGTGTGGGCCTCCGCGAGGGCGTGACAGCGGCCCACGTCCAGCCCGGTGAGGCAGGTGATGGAGGCGGCGCGCGAGGGACGCGACTCCACCTCCGTCAGCAGTCCCTTGAGCACCGCCACAGTGCCCACGCCGCGCTCGGGGGCGCTCGGCTCGGCGAGCACGCGCAGACACATGCCGTCGGGAAGGCCCAGCACCTCGCCGGGCAGCACCAGGCGCGACACGCCGGGCAGCACGCGCACCGCGTTCACGGTGAAGCTGCGCACGGCCTCCACCATCAGGCGCTGGGACTCGATGCGCAGGGTCAACAACCCTGGCGGCAGGCCGTCCAGATGGACGTGGTCCTCGGGGCCGCCTCCCAGCAGGTGCTGGCCTTCGGTCAGCTCGAACGGGGTGGGGGTGCCCAGGTGCTCGAATTCGAAGCGCATGTGAACGCCCGGCAGCAAGCGTCACGCCTGCCGCCGGGCGCTGGATTTTCGCGCGGTTGCCCCGCGCCCCCATCCATCCCGCGCCTTCCGTGTCCGGAGGTCGGGACGGCGGGAGGCCGTGGAACGTCTAGAAGGTGGCACCCAGGTTGAGCGTGCCGATGTAGCGGCCGCCCTTGCTGAAGGTCTCGTCACCACCCAGGTCCACGTCGGACGCCGGCAGCGACGCGGCGAACCCCTGGTCGAACAGGAAGTTGTAGTTCACGCGCGCGTCCGCGGTGAAGCTGCCCAACTGCAGGCGCAGGCCACCGCCCACCGGCACGTTGCCCACCGTGTCGTCCTGGAAGCCCGGCGCGATGGCGCGCACGTTGTAGCGGCTGACGCCCACGCCGCCCATGACGTACGGCTGCAGCCGCGTGGCCGTGAGGCCAATCGTCACCGCGCCCTGCACACCGTTGCGCACGATGTCCGGCCCGTTCGCGTTCGTCGCCAGCACGCCGCCCGTGTTGAACTCGCTGACGCTGCCCGTGTAGCCCAGCTCCACGCCCACCACGTTCGTCGGCTTGAGGCCAATCGTCACGCCGTACGCGAGGCCGGGATCAATCTGCGTCCGCAGCGCGTCGGTGTAGCCCTCGACGCCGCCGCCCACCATGAATGAAAGGCCCCGCGTGTTCGTGGACCTGCGCAGCTCCGTCGAAGCCGCTTGCGCGGAACCCGCCGCCAACACCGAGATCGCCACCGCTCCCGCCATCAGTCCCTTGTTCATCTGGTTACCCCTCCCTGTGATGGACCGAAACATGGGGTGCCCTTTCGGGCACGCCAACAGGGACTGGGGGGCCCGAAAGCTCGGCCGCCCTCCCTTGCGGACGGGTTGCCCATGCATGGGAACGCGCTGTCCCACCGGCGGAAGAACGCTTCCCGAAAGACAGGGAAGGGTAGACTGCGTGACTTCGATGCGCGTCCATCCCTGCGTCCTGCTCCCGCTGTTGTCCTCCCTCGTGCTCGTCGGCGCCTGCCGCGACGAACAGGCGGGGCCCGCCCACCGCACGCCCCGGCTGCCCGCGCCCGCGACGCTCCGGACGCTGGACGCGGCCCCGGCGGAGCTCACCCTCCGGAGCGGTGCCACGTTCGCGGGCGGCGCCATCGTCTACCTGGGAACGCGCGTGACGCCGGAGAAGGCCCAGCCCGGGCAGCCGGTGAAGCTCGCGCACTACTTCCAGGCGGTGCGCGCGCCCCCGCAGGGCTTCCACTTCTTCGTGCACGTGGTGGAGCCGGAGAGCGGCCAGATGATCAGCAACGCCGACCACGAGTTCCAGGACGGCGCCGCGCCGCTGGAGACGTGGCCGGTGGGCAAGGTCGTGGAGGACGTGCACACCGTCACCATGCCGGGCAGCCCCGGCCGCGTGGTGCTGGGCTTCTGGCGCGACGATGAGCGCCTGGCGGTGGACAACCCCCGCGTGCAACTGGGCGCCAACCGCGTGCGCGGTCCGCTGCTGGGCGGCGAGCCTCCCGCGCTGCCGGAGTACACCGTCACGCGGGTGAAGAAGGCGCCCGTGCTCGACGGCGTGCTCGACGATGAGGCGTGGAAGGGTGCGAAGCCGGTGACGCTGGTGGGCAGCTTCGACGGCCGCGCCCCCCGGCTGCGCACCCAGGCGCGCCTCGTCTACGACGACGCGTACCTGTACGCGGCCTTCGACGTGGAGGACCCGGACGTCTGGGGCACGCTGCGCAACCGCGACGACTCCATCTACGAGCAGGAGGTCGTGGAGGTGTTCCTCGACGCCAACGCGGACGGGCGCACGTACAACGAGCTGGAGGTGTCCCCGCACAACGTCCTCTTCGACGCGTACTTCCCCGCGCGGCGCCAGGGCATGGACCTGTCGTGGGACTCGGGAATGAAGACGGCGGTGAAGGTGCGCGGCACGCTGGACGACGCGTCGGACCGCGACGAGGGCTGGAGCGTGGAGCTGGCCATCCCGTTCAAGAATCTGGCGGAGGTGCCCCACATCCCGCCCGAGCCCGGGGAGCGCTGGCGCTTCAACCTCTACCGGTTGGAGCACCACGACCGCAGGCAGGTGGAAGGCCAGGCCTTCTCACCCCTCTTCATTGGGGACTTCCATGCCCTGCCGCGCTTCGCGTGGCTCATCTTCCAGTAGGAAGGGCCACCCGGCGCGCGGCGGCACGGCCCTCCGTCACGCGTGCGGAGAGATGTCCCAGGGCGCGTCCGCGACCGAGCGCTCCGACGGATCTCCCAGGAAGCGCACGAAGCCTCGCGCCTCCAGCGTGTCGACGAGCTCCTCGGCCTCCAGCTCGGAGAAGTGGTTGCTCCGCATGTCGAGCAGCATGTCGCGCATCAGGGACTTGCCGCGCAGGTAGCCCACGGGCTCGCCCGGGCCGAGCTTGGACTTCAGGTCGGCGGTCAACTGCTGGAGATCAAGGTCATCGGAAATCATCGGCGCTACGGTGGGTCTGCTTCCCACTTGCCGCAACCGGCAGGGGGACCTCCTCGACGTGCGGCAGGAAGGAGACCAGGCGGACGTCCTGGCCGTCGCTCTCCAGCGTGACGGCGCCATCCCGGTCGGTGCGCCAGCACTCGGTGCCCAGGGTCCGATAGCGCGCCTCCACCTCCGGATGCGGGAAGCCGAACCGGTTTCGCCGGCCCACGCAGAACACCGCGTGACGCGGCCGCGTGCGGGCCAGCAGCGGCGCGGTGGAGGAGGTGCGCGAGCCATGGTGCGGCACCTTCAACACCGTGACCGTCCCCACGGACTCTTCGAGCGCGGCCTCGCCGTCCTCCTCCACGTCGCCCGCCAGCAGCACGGTGACGTCGCCATGGCGCACGCGCAGCACCACGCTCCGGTCGTTCGCGCCCTCCATCAACTCCCGGTCCACCGGAGGCCCCAGCACCTCCAGCGTCGCCTCGCCCAGCGTGAACGGGGGATGCCCCACCTGCACCTCCTCCACGACCGCGCCCGGAGCGGCCGCCGCGACGCGCCGGGAGAGGGGACCGTCGGTGGTGCCCGCGGACATCCACAGCCGCTCAGGAGGCACCCGCGCCAGCGTGGACACCATCCCGAGCGCATGGTCCGGATGGGGATGCGACAGCACCGCGAGATCCAACCGGGAGACCCCCTCGGCCTTGAGGAAGGGCAGCACGAAGCGCTCCCCGGTGTCCGCGCCCTCCGGGACGCCGCCCCCGTCCACCAGCGCATGGTGACCCCGGGAGCGGAGCACCACCGCGTCGCCCTGGCCCACCGACAGGAACGTGATGCGCAGCGCGGGCTCCGGGGCGAGCCCGGGAAGCAGCACGGCGCCCAGCACGGCCAGGGGCGTGAGCACGCCCAGGGTGCGCCAGCGTCCTGAACCCAGCGCCCAGCACAGCAGCCCCACCGCGTACGCGATGGAGAGGAGCACCCCCAGGCCGGGCACCTCCACCGCCGCGAAGGGCACCGAGGCAAAGCCCCGCGTCAGCGCCAGCAGCAGCTCAGAGGCCCACGCGCCCGCCCACAGCACCGGGGTCGCCAGCACGGGGGCCACGACGAAGAGCGCCGCGCCGCCCGCCGCGAGCCCGGTGAGCACGCCACACAGGGGCAGCGCGACGATGTTGGACACGAGCCCCGCCAGGCTCACCCGCCCGAACGCCGCCGCCACCACGGGCAGGCCCACGAGCGTCGCCGCGGCGCTGGCGCACAGCGTCTGCGCCACCGCCTCCTTCGCCTGCGCGGCCCAGCGCTTCAGCCGGCGGGGTTCGGAAGGGTCGGGCCGGTCCACGGGCAGCGCCTCGCGCAGCGCGGGCGACAGCAGCACCAGCCCCAGCACGGCGAGGAACGACAGCCGGAGCGACAGGTCCACCACGCTGGAGGGCGTCCACGCCACCAGCACGAGCGCCGCCAGCGACAGGCCGTTGAGTCCGTCCGCGCGCCGCCACAGGCCCAGCCCCAGCAGCACCGCCGTGGCCATCACCGCCGAGCGCACCGCCGGGGCCTGGTTCCCCGTGAAGAGCACGTAGGCCCAGACGAAGGGCACCGCCGCCGGGGCCGCCACCCGCCGGGCCTCCAGCGCGCGCCACCGTCCTCCCAGCCGCACCAGCGCCCGCCGCAGGAGCGCCAGCGTCATCAGGGCCAGCGCCGCCACGTGCAGCCCGCTGACGCTGAGCACGTGCGCGAGCCCCGCCCGCGAGAACGCATCCTCCCAGGCGTCGTCCAGCTCCGCGCGCTGGCCCGCCGCGAGCGTCAGGAACAGCGCCGCCGCGTCCGGGGACGGCGCCACCCGGCGCACCGCCACCCCCAGCCGGCTCCGGAGGTCCTCCAGCGTCAGCCGCCACGCCGGGGCAGGGGAGAGCACCAGCAGGCGCTCCTGAGCGAAGCCTCCCGTGAAGGCCACGCCCTGCCGCCGCCGCGCCGACGCGAAGTCCCGCTCGCCCGGATTGGACGGCGGCGCATCCGGGATGAGCCGGGCCTCCACCCGCACGCGTTGCCCGGGTTGCAGGTCCAGGCCTCCTCCCCGGCCGGAGAGGCTGACACGGAAGCGGGCGGCGACCTCCGGACCCGTGGCGGGGCCCGCCCGCGATACGGCCAGCCTCAAGCGGGTGGTGCCATCGAAGCGCTCCACGCGCTCCAGCTCACCCTCCAGCCGCGCGCTTCCACCATCCGCCAGCGCCGGGGGGACCTCCACCCGGGCCTCGAAACCGGAAAGACCCGCCCCGGTGAGGCCCAGGGCGACGAGCACCGCCAGATGGGCTCCCGGCAATGGACCGAGCGCCGTCCCCACCAGTCCCAGACAAAGCGCGCAGAGGAGAAATACCTCGGCGGCGCTCCCTGTTCCGGTTGCCCAGAGGGCGCCGAGCGTGAGGCTCAGCGCAGGAAAGAACAAAGGACGCGTGCCCAGGTCGCGCCACGCATAACGAACCAACACCCACCCCCACCCACCACCGTGTCCGTCATGCGGCGCTCGTACCCTGAGCCATTCCGCACACAAAACCGGACACCGTAGTGCGGCCCGCTTCGGGTGGTCAAGGCGATTTCGTTGCCCGTGGATGTGGTTTGTGGTAGTAGTGGCCGGCTTGAAGGCCGGGGTCGAAGCTTTCTCCAAGGAGGCAGTTAGTGCAGACCAGCTTCAAGACTGGTGACAAGGCGGTTTATCCGGGCCAGGGCGTCGGCGAGGTGATGGGCATCGAGCACACCGAGGTCGCCGGGCAGCGCCAGTCGTTCTACGTGCTGCGCATCCTGGAGAACGGGATGCGGATCATGATCCCCATCAACAAGGTCGGTTCTGTCGGCCTGCGGGAGATCATCAGCGAGGAGGACGTCAAGCAGGTCTACTCCATCCTTCGCGAGAAGGACATCTCGGTGGACTCGACGACGTGGAACCGTCGCTACCGCGAGTACATGGAGAAGATCAAGACGGGCTCCGTCTTTGAAATCGCGGAGGTGCTGCGCGACCTGTACCTGCTCAAGGGTGACAAGGACCTGTCGTTCGGCGAGCGCAAGATGCTCGACACGGCACGCTCGCTGCTCATCAAGGAGCTGTCGCTGGCCAAGGACTGCACCGAGGAAGAGGTCGAGTCGGACCTGAAGAAGATCTTCAACCTCGCCTGATGCCTTCGCAGCGCGGCGGGCCCACCGGCCGCCGTGCTCGCATTCCTCGCCCCGGGTTCCCTCGTTGGGACTCGGGGCGTCGTGTTTCTGGAGGGCGCCGCACGCTGAGCGCCCTCGCCTCACTGCGCGGACGGGGTGCCCTGCGCGTCGAGCGCCGCCAACTGGGTGCGGGCCTCGGCGTTGGAGGCGTCGTGCTTCAGGGCGGCGTTGAAGGCCGCGCGCGCGTCGGCCCAGCGGCTGGCGCGGACGGCGTCCCTGCCGGTGCTCACGTAGAGGCCGGCGAGCTGTCGCCGGAGCGCGGCCCCGTGGCGGCTCCAACCCTGGGATACGTCCTGGTCCAGCCGCACGGCTGCGCTGAGTGCATCGAGCGCCCGGGGTGTGTCGTTGCGGGCCAGCGCGGCCTGTGCGGTATCCCTGGCGGTCTGGAAGCGGGTGAGCTGCTGCACCAGCGGCGCGAGGTTCGCGCGCCGCGCCTGGGCCAGGGCGCCCGCGACGTCGCCGGACTCGTAGCGGGCAAGGATGGCTTCGCGCGCGCCCTCATCTGGAGGGCCGTTCACGGCGGCCGCCACCGGGCCCTTCCGGGCGGTGGAGGCTGCTTTCGGCGCGTCCTCGCGAGCGATGTCCGACGCATCGGAAGCTGGCTCCACGCTCTTCGCTGAAGTCGTGCTCCCGCGCAGGCCCCGGGCGATGTCCGTCGCGCTTGGCCCCTCGCCTGCCTTCGCGGTTGCGTGCTGTCCACGGGCCGGTTCGCCCGAGCCGGGAGTCTCCCCTGCATTCGCGGCCGCCGTGTCTTCGCTCGGCCCTATCGGAGCCCCCTTCACGCCAGCGGCAGCAGCAGGCTCCACGGATCCGGAGGGCTCCGTCCCCCGCCCCGCCTCGACGCCACGAACATCCTTCTTCGCCGGGGTGCTCGCGCCCTTCGCGGACGTCCCTTCCGTCGCGGTCCGTGCCGGTGACGCGTCCGTCATCCGCATGGCCACCAGGCTGATCAGCGCCGCCACCGCGGAGCCCACGACGGCCGCCGCCAGGGCCACGACGACGACACCCACCGAGCGCTTCCCACCGCGCGGCAGGATGGGATCCAACGCGGTCTTGATCTCCATTGGTGACGCGCCCGAACCGCGCAGGCGCAGCGCCGCGTTGCCCAGGCTCAGCTCGTCGCCGGGCCGGATCTCCACCTCGCCCTTGATGCGCGAGCGGTTGACGAACGTGCCGTTCTGGCTGCCCAGGTCGCGCACGGCGAAGGCATTGCCGCGCCGGGTGAGCTGCGCATGGCGCCGGCTGATGGACGCGTGCTGGAGCCGCAGGTCGGACGTGGAGGAACGGCCCAGCGTGATGGAGCCCTGGTGCAGCGGCACGAGCTGTCCCGCGCCCGGCCCCCGCTCCACGTACAGGAACGCGGGCGACAAGCCCGGATCCGAGTACTCCTTCTGCCAGTCGTAGCGGGGCGACAGCTCCCGGTCGGACTTCGACCGCTCGCCCGGCCCCCGCCGCTTCACCTTCCGGGAACCCGCCGGATACTGGGGCACCCGCTGGGGCCGCGGATCATCCGCCTGGAGGGGCGCCACCTCGTCGTCGTCGAACGGCAGCTCCTCGGCCGGTTCCTCCTTGGCCGCCTGCTGTCCCGGCGGGCGGGGAGGGCGCGGCGGACGCTTGGGATTCGGCGGGGCCATGCGGGCCATTCTCCCAGGTTGCGGGGCCGCGAACAGGGCCCCTGCCGGCGTTTCCGAGGTTGTCCAACGCTTCCCGCGTCAAAGGCTGGCCTGTGTGGGACGGGGGATCCTAGAGTGTGTACCGCGTCGCGCAAGTGTCGCGCCCGCCCCGCTCGCTAGGAGGACCCTCCACCGTGGCCCCCTCATCCATCCGGCTCTTCAACACGATGTCCATGCAGAAGGAGCCGCTGGAGCCGCTCGTGCCCGGCGAGGTGAAGGTCTACGTCTGTGGGCCCACCGTCTACAGCTACATCCATATCGGGAACGCACGCACCTTCACGTCGTTCGACGTGGTGGTCCGCTACCTGCGCTACCGGGGCTTCAAGGTGACGTACGTGCGCAACTACACGGACGTCGACGACAAGATCATCAAGGCCGCGCACGAGACGGGTGAATCCCCCGTGGACCTCGCGTCGCGCTTCGTGGAGATCTTCCGCGAGGACACCCGCGCCCTGCACCTGCGCGAACCGGACGTGTCCCCGCGCGTCAGCGAAACGATCCCAGAGATCATCGCCATCATCCAGACGCTGGTGGACAAGGGCTTCGCCTACGAGGCGAAGGGCGACGTGTACTTCGCGGTCGGCAAGGACGAGGACTACGCGAAGCTGTCCAAGCGCAACCTGGACGAACTGTGCCAGGGCGAGCGCGTGCACCCCGGCGAGCTCAAGCACGAGCCCCTGGACTTCGCCCTGTGGAAGGCGGCGAAGCCCGGCGAGCCGTCATGGGACAGCCCGTGGGGCAAGGGCCGTCCGGGCTGGCACATCGAGTGCTCCGCGATGAGCGAGAAGTACCTGGGCCGCTCGTTCGACATCCACGGCGGGGCGTTGGACCTCATCTTCCCCCACCACGAGAACGAGATCGCCCAGAGCGAGTCCGCCACCGGCCAGGAGATGGCGAAGTACTGGATGCACTGCGGCTTCCTCGACCTGGAAGGCGCGAAGATGTCCAAGTCGCTGGGCAACGTGGTGCGCCTGCGCGACGCGCTCGCCAAGGTGGACGCGGAGGCGCTGCGCTTCTTCTTCCTGTCCACGCACTACCGCCACCCGCTGAGCTTCGGGGAGAAGGCGCTCCAGGACGCGGAGATGCGCATGGAGTACTTCTACGAAACGCTGCGCAAGGTGGACGAGCGCGTGGCGGGCAAGGACTTCGGCAAGGGCCCGCTGCACGGCGACCCCGCGCGCTTCCTCACGGAGTTCGAGTCCTCCATGGACGACGACTTCAACACCGCCGGAGCGCTGGGCGCGCTGTCGGGCCAGTTCGGGTTGATGAACGAACTCACCGACAAGCCGCCCGTGAAGGACAAGCCGCTGGTGGGCCGCACCCTCCAGGCGCTGCGCGAGCAGGTGCGTGAAGCCTCCCGCGTGCTGGGCCTCTTCGAGGACGATCCGGCGGACTGGCTCCTGCGCCGCCGCGACCGCGCCGTGCGCGAGCGCGGCATCGACGTGGCGGAGGTGGAGCGGCTGCTCGCCGAGCGGACCGCCGCGCGAGCCGCGAAGGACTTCGCCGCGGCGGACCGCGTGCGCACCACCCTCAAGGAACGCGGCGTGGACATCATGGACACGCCTGGCGGCACCTCCTGGAAGGTGGCGGCGCCCGCGTCCTGAAAACCCGCTGGGGGCGCCCTGGCCGGCCATGCTAGGCCAGGGCGCATGAGGCTCCTTCCGGCCGTCCTGTTCGTCGCCCTGTCCTCGGCGTCCGCCCTCGCGGCGGGCGCTGCGTCCATCACGCGCCAGGAGAAGGTGGCCCAGCAGGCCATCACCCCGGAGCTGCTGCGCGCGCACGTGCGCTTCCTCGCGAGCGACCTGCTGGAGGGACGCGGCCCCGGCACGCGGGGCGACGCGCTGGCGCAGGAGTACATCGCCGCGCAGTTGGAGGGCCTGGGCCTGAAGCCCGGCGCCCCGGACGGCGGCTACCTGCAGCGCTTCGACCTGATGGGCATCAACAGCCATCCGGGCGCGATGACGGTCCAGGCGAAGTCGGGCCGCATGGAGCTCAAGACCCGCGACGACTTCATCGCCGTGTCCGGCGTGCAGGCCCCGGAGGCGAAGCTGGACGCGTCCGAGCTGGTGTTCGTGGGCTACGGCATCGTCGCGCCGGAGTTCCAGTGGGACGACTTCAAGGGCGTGGACCTGAAGGGCAAGACGCTGGTCATCCTCAACAATGATCCGGAGGAGGATCCGCGCCTGTTCGCGGGCAAGACGCGCCTCTGGTACGGCCGCTGGGACTACAAATACGAGCAGGCGGCGAAGACGGGCGCGGCGGGCGCCATCATCATCCACACCACGCCCAGCGCGGGCTACCCGTGGCAGGTGGTGCGCACGTCGTGGACGGGGGAGCAGTTCGAACTGCCCGCCGGTGACGCGCCCCGCCTCCAGGTGAAGGCGTGGACCACCGAGGACGCCACGAAGCAGGTGCTGAAGCTCGCGGGCCACGACCTGGAGGCGCTGCGCGCCGCCGCGCAGAAGCGGGACTTCCGCCCGGTGCCGCTGGGCGTGACGGTGTCGCTGCGCATCACCAGCGAGGTGCACCGCCGGCCCACCGCGAACGTCCTGGCCCTCCTGCCGGGCAGCGACCCTGTGCTGTCGAAGGAGGTGGTGCTCTACACCGCGCACCATGATCACCTGGGCAAGAAGGACGACGGCAAGCCCGGTGACGACGTCATCTACAACGGCGCGGTGGACAACGCGTCCGGCGTGGCCGCGATGCTCTCCGTGGCCCGGGCCTTCTCCGCGCTGCCCACGGCCCCGCGCCGCTCCATCCTCTTCGCCGCGGTGGCCGCGGAGGAGTACGGCCTGCTGGGCTCCGCGTACCTGGCCGCGAACCCACCGGTGCCCACGGGCCGCATCGCCGCGAACATCAACGTGGACGGCGCCAACATCCTGGGCCGCACGCGCGACATCACCGTCATCGGCCTGGGCAAGTCCAGCCTGGACGGCTTCGTCACCGCGATGGCGAAGACCCAGGGGCGCACGGTGAAGGCGGATCAGCTCTCCGACCGCGGCTTCTTCTACCGGTCGGATCAATTCAACTTCGCGCGCATGGGCATCCCGGCCGCCTACTTCGGCAGCGGCATGGACTTCATCGGCAAGCCGGAGGGCTGGGGCCGCGAACAGCGGGGCGTGTGGGAGCTGAAGCACTACCACCAGCCCTCCGACGAACTGCGGCCGGAGTGGGACCTGTCCGGCGCCGTGGAGGACACCCGGCTGTTCTTCCTGGTGGGGGCCCAGGTGGCGCGCGCGCCGCAGATGCCGAAGTGGAACCCGGGCGATGAATTCGAGGCTGCCCGCCTGAGGTCCCTGGAGGCACTGAAGGGAGCGCCCGGGAAGTAGGGGGCCGTCTTTTCCGTCTTTTGGCGGACGGGCGTGCACGAAGGTTCAGTGGGGGGGCATCCGGGATGTTAGATCCCTGCCCATGCCGGAGTTCCAACTCGTCAGTGACCATTCGCCCCAGGGCGACCAGCCCAGGGCCATCGGTGAGTTGACCGAGGGCCTGCTGCGCGGCGACCGCTACCAGACCCTCCTGGGCGTCACCGGTTCGGGCAAGACGTTCACGATGGCGAACCTCATCGCCAACGTGCAGCGGCCCACGCTGGTCATCGCGCACAACAAGACGCTGGCCGCGCAGCTCTACGGTGAGTTCAAGGGCCTGTTCCCGAACAACGCCGTCGAGTACTTCGTCTCCTATTACGACTACTACCAGCCCGAGGCCTACGTTCCGTCGACGGACACCTTCATCGAGAAGGACTCGTCCATCAACGAGAACATCGAACGGATGCGCCACTCGGCGACGCACAGCCTGCGCACGCGCGACGACGTCATCATCGTGGCCAGCGTGTCCTGCATCTACGGCCTGGGTGCCGCGCGCAGCTACGTGGACCTGGCCATCCGCGCGCAGGTGGGCGAGGACATGGGCCGCGACGGCTTCATGCGCAAGCTCGTGGAGGCCCAGTACGAGCGCAACGACCTGGACTTCCACCGCGGCACCTTCCGCGCCCGGGGCGACACCGTGGAGGTGTTCCCCATCTACGAGGAAGAGCGCGCCGTGCGCGTCAGCTTCTTCGGCGACGAGGTGGAGCGCATCACCGAGTTCGACCCGCTGCGCGGCGTGACGCTGGGGCAGTTGGAGAAGATCGTCATCTTCCCCGCCAGCCACTACGTCGCGGGCCCGGAGGCGCGCCAGAGCGCCATGCGCACCATTCGCGAGGAACTGGCGGAACAGCTCCAGAAGTTCAAGGCGGAAGGCAAGCTGCTGGAGGCGCAGCGGCTGGAGCAGCGCACCATGTTCGACCTGGAGATGATCGAACAGGTCGGCTACTGCAACGGCATCGAGAACTATTCGCGCCACTTCACCGGGCGCGCGCCGGGCGAGTCGGCCCCGTGCCTCATCGACTACTTCCCGCGCAACATGCTGGTGCTCATCGACGAGAGCCACCAGACGGTGTCCCAGATTGGCGCCATGTACCGCGGCGACCGCGCGCGCAAGGAGACGCTGGTCAACTTCGGCTTCCGCATGCCCAGCGCCCTGGACAACCGGCCGCTGAAGTTCGTGGAGTTCGAGGAGATGGTGCAGCAGGCCGTCTTCGTCTCCGCCACGCCCGCCGAGTACGAGCTGCAGAAGTCCAAGGGCGTGGTGGTGGAGCAGATCATCCGCCCCACGGGCCTCATCGATCCGGAGGTGGAGACGCGCCCCGCCGGCAACCAGGTGGACGACCTCTTGGAAGAGGTCCGCGTGCGCGTGTCGCGCAACGAGCGCGTGCTGGTGACGACGCTCACCAAGCGCATGGCGGAGGACCTCACCGAGTACTACAGCGACGTGGGCGTGAAGGTGCGCTACCTGCACTCGGACATCGACGCCATCCAGCGCATGGCCATCATCCGCGACCTGCGCCGGGGCGAGTTCGACGTGCTCGTGGGCATCAACCTGCTGCGCGAGGGCCTGGACATCCCGGAGGTGTCGCTCGTCGCCATCCTGGACGCGGACAAGGAAGGCTTCCTGCGCAGCCACGTGTCGCTCATCCAGACCATCGGCCGCGCGGCGCGCAACCTGAACGGCCGCGTCATCATGTACTCGGACCAGATGACGGACTCGATGAAGCGGGCCATCGAGGAGACGTCCCGCCGCCGCACCATCCAGACCGCCTACAACACCGAGCACGGCATCACGCCGCGTTCGGTGAAGAGCAACATCCAGAACTTCTCCGAGAACATCCCGGACTACGACGCTCAGGCCGGCGCGCTGCCCATGGCGGCGGAAGGGGAGAACGACCTGCTGGAGGCCAAGGAGATCAAACGCCTCATCGGGGAGTTCAACCAGGAGATGCTCAAGGCCGCGGACGACATGCAGTTCGAGAAGGCCGCCGAGTTCCGCGACCGCGTCCAGCTGCTCAAGGACATGGACCTGGGCCTCAAGCCGCCGTCCAGGTCGCTCCTGCGCGCGCCGCCCAAGGCGGTGGACGCGCCGGGCACCACCCCGAAGAAGGGGGGGCGCGGACGTGGGCGTCCGTCGGGCGGCGGTTCGTCCGGCGGGACTTCAGGCGGTTCCTCGGCGAAGCCGTCCGGCCGCTCGCGGGCGAAGAACTAGGAGCCATCCCGCATGGACATCCGGCTGCAGGAGAAGCTGGACGCGCTGCCCACCGAGCCCGGCGTGTACCTGATGAAGGACAAGCGCGGGCAGATCATCTACGTCGGCAAGGCCATCAACCTTCGCAGCCGGGTGCGCAGCTACTTCACCCGCACCGGCGACACCCGCGTCTTCGTGTCCATGCTGGACACGATGCTGGGCGACCTGGAGACGGTGCTCGTCCACAACGAGAAGGAAGCGCTCCTCCTCGAAAACGAGCTGATCAAAAAGCACAAGCCGCGCTTCAACGTCCTGCTCAAGGACGACAAGCAGTTCATCTCCCTGCGCCTGGACCGCCACCAGCCGTTCCCCCGGCTGGAGGTGGTGCGCAAGTACGAGAAGGACGGCGCGCGCTACTTCGGCCCGTACTCCAGCGCGGGCGCCATCCGCGAAACGCTGCGCCTCATCAACCGCTTCTTCCAGTTGCGCACCTGCACGGACCACGTGCTGGCCAACCGCAAGCGGCCGTGCCTGCTCCATCAAATCGGGCGGTGCCCGGCCCCGTGCGTCTTCCCGGTGTCCCAGGAGGACTACCGCAAGAGCGTGGACGAGGTGGCCATGTTCCTGGAGGGCAAGGCGGGGGAGCTGACCGAAGGGCTGCGCATGCGCATGAAGCGCGCGGCGTCCGAGCTGAAGTTCGAGGAGGCCGCGCGGGTGCGCGACCAGCTGCTCGCCATTGAACGCAGCCTGGAGCGCCAGAAGGTGGCGACCAGCGACTTCAAGGACCAGGACGTGTTCGCCTTCTTCCGCGAGGGCGACCGCATCCTGTTCTACGTGCTGCACGTGCGGCAGGGCCGGCTCAACGGCGGCCAGGCCTTCCCCTTCGGCAGCCAGGAGTTCCCGGACGACGAGCTGCTCGCCTCGTTCGTGAACCTCTACTACGACCAGGGCGGCTTCGTGCCGGAGGAGGTGCTCCTGCCCCTGGAGCCCGGCGACGGCACGGACGGCCTGGAGGCCCTGCTCACCGAGCGCCGGGGCGACCGCGTGAAGGTGTTCGTCCCCAAGCGCGGGGAGAAGCATGAACTGGTGAACATGGCGGTGAAGAACGCGGAGCAGGCGTTCGTGGAGCGAAAGCGCACCAAGGACGAGACGGACACGGTCTTGTCACGGCTCCAGTCCAAGCTGGGCCTGCGCAACTTCCCGCGCCGGATGGAGTGCTACGACATCTCCCACTTCCAGAGCTCCTCCATCGTCGCCTCGCAGGTGGCGGTGACGGACGGGGAGACGGACAAGTCGCGCTACCGCAAGTACAAGATCAAGACGGTGGACAAGCAGGACGACTTCGCCAGCATGTACGAGGTCATCACCCGCCGGCTCAAGCGGGGCCTGGAGGATGGGGACCTGCCGGACCTGCTCGTCATCGACGGTGGCAAGGGCCAGCTCGCCAGCGCGCACGCGGCCATGAAGGACCTGGGCGTGGAGGGCGTGGACGTGGTGGGCCTGGCCAAGAGCCGCGACCAGGAGGTCTTCGACCGGGACGCGGAGAGCGCGAAGAGCCCCGAGCGCGTCTTCGTGCTGGGCCGCAAGGACCCCATCGTCCTGCCCCAGAACTCGGCGGAAATGTTCATGCTCACGCGCATGCGTGACGAAGCCCACCGCTTCGCCATCACCTTCCAGGGCAAGTCCATGCGAAAGAGCGCCATGCGCTCGGCGCTGGAGGACATTCCCGGCGTGGGCGAAGGAAGGCGGAAGATGTTGCTGCGCCACTTCGGTTCTCTCAAGCGGGTGGGGGACGCCAGCATCGAGGAGCTGGCCGAAGTCGTAGGGCCGGCGATGGCCGAGCGCGTCCACGCGGGCCTGCATGGCGACCCCGAGGACGACACCGAGGACCCGGTGCGCGAAGCCAGCCTGGACGACGCGAGCGAACCGTCGCGGGAAAATGCAGCGCACGAAAAAGCGGATGGAGGGTCGCCACCGGGTACGGCATGATTAAGTTCCGGTTCGGACGCCGGGGGGGGCTGGCCGCTGGAACCCGCGACGTTCCTAGGGTTTTTCATTGCGACCATGCTCGGCGCTGTTTTATAGCGGTTGAAGATCCGAGCACGTTTGAAGAGGACGAGGACCGACATGAGGCTGTATCCGAAGGTGATCCCGATCATCTCGCGCGAGGCCATTCAGCAGCTCATGCAGGACGGGGACATCGAGGTGGAGCCGATGCGCGTGGCTGACGCCGAGATGGACCTCTCCGCCATCATGCGCGAGTACCTCGCCAACGAAGAGCGTGTGAACCAGGCGACGCGAGAGGCCCTGGAGCGTCGGGGATATGACTACTCCAAGTTCAACCAGGTGAAGCGCGAGATGGCGGATGTGCGCGGCTTCAAGATGGGGGACGAGGGCATCGAGTACGTCATCAACCAGATGATCGAATTCCTGCTCATCAGCCGGAACGTGGAGGAGGTCTTCTCTCCCGATAACGTTCTGCGTCAGAAGATGTTCCAGGGAATGAAGAAGCACCTGGACGTGGACGATGAGATCGACCGGGAAGCCCGCTCGCGGCTGAAGCACCTGCAGGAAGGCACGAGCGCCTTCGACATCGAGTACAACAAGACCGTCGAGCAGATCCGCCGCGCCCGCGGCCTGATTTAGTCCCGGGGCGTGCCACGGCCCGCTCCGCTGCCTACCTTCAACTCCAAGGGAGGCAGCGTCGATGGCGGGTTCAATCCTCACGAGCATCTTGATGTCCGGTGTCCTGGCGGCGGCGCCAGGGAGCGACGGGTTCACGTTCGAGGGCCGGCAGGCCAGCGCGAGGACCGAGCAGCCGGGCGGGTATTTCATCCAGGGTCCGCTTCCATTCAGTGACCTGGCCGAGCGCGGCACGGGGCAGGTGTCCCTGTCCGTGCAGGACCGCGTGGGCATGGCCAACGCGACCTTCGGGGACAAGGCCCAGCTCAGCGCGAGCCTGCGCATCGGGGGCGCGGACTACCGCGTCGAGCTGACGCAGGCGGGTTTTCCGCCCGCCCAGGCGATGGCGCGGGCCCCCGAGGGGCCGCTCCCCCGACCTCCTCCGCACGTCATCGAAGGCGGCGTGCTGATGGGCGTGCCGCTCTACGGCGACAGTGGCATCGGGTGGCGCGCGACGACGCGGGCGCACGCGGCGATGGCGGTGTGGGGCATTGGCAGCGTGTGGCGCAACGGGGCGCTGCTGACGGACTCGGCGCTGGTGCATGTGGCGGCGCTGGACGCGGGCACGTTCGCGGACGACGACACCAAGCGCATCCTGCGCGAGGCGCGCCCGGGTGACGCGGAGCTGGTGGTGGTGGTGTGGAACCTGCCGCCGCAGCAGGAGCCGCGCGGGTTCCTCCAGTTTGTCTTCGACGAGGTCTCCATCCGCGTGGATGGCGTGACGGTGCCGTCCGTGGCGGTGGTGCCGAGCGAAGGGGAGCTGCCGGCCTACCTGGCGGGTCTCACGCCGGTGTTGCCCACGGCGTTCCCGGAGGCGGTGGCGCCGATGTCCCCTCCGAGCTTCGCTCCGGCCACGCAGGGCACGGGCGGCAGCGGGACGGTGGGGACGACGTCGGGCACGGGGCCGGTGGGTTCCAGGGAGACGACGCCGGCCACGACGACGGTGCCGTCGCTGCCGTCGGATTCGCCCTCCACGTTCAGCGGTTCGTTCGCGCCGTCCGCGCCGACGAATCCGCCCGCGGTCGTGTCGGGGGTGGCGCCGGGCTCCTCGGACACGGTGGGGCAGGGGACGTTCGCCACACCGCCCACGGTGGGAGGCGTGTCAGTGGGAGGCTTCATGACGCCGCAGGTGTCCGCGCTGGACTTCAACACCTTCGTGGGCACCAGCCAGGTGAGTCCGGGCATCCTCGCCACGGTGCCGCCGCTGACGCAGTCCTCCACTACGCCGCCGTCGCCCATCCTGGGGACGCCCGCGCCGCTGAACACCGGCACGCCCGCGCCGCTGCTGGGGACGCCCGCGCCGCTGAATTCGTCTCCTGGCACCGCGCTGCCGGCCACGCCCGCGCCCGCCAACGCCGCGCCGGCCAACGCCGCGCCCGCGACAGGTGCTCCGGCGGCCCCAGCCGGGCGCTGACGCCGCTTCGGCGGGGGCCTTTCGCACCGGAGGGCAGGGGGCGGGAAAATTGACCGGACGCTACGCGCCTGTAGCGTCCTGGACATGCCCTCTCCCGTCGCAGCCCTCGCCACCACCGCGATGTTGCGCCGCACCGACCCCGTCCGCGGGGCGGTGGAGCGTCTGGCCCAGGCCCTGCCCGCGCGCGCGGACGCCACCGTCCTCCTGGACTTCGTGGAGGACGACCTCCGCGAGGGACTGGACGCGCTGGGCGACGTGCAGGCCCACTTCCACGACCTGCTCCAGGCCCTTCAGCGCGACACGCTCACGCCGGGGGCCCTGCTGAACGCGGGCGAGGACCTCCACGTGCTCCAGCGACTGGAGGACCTGCACGAAGCGGTGACGCACCTGCGCCGCCGGATGTCCCAGGCCGCCGGGATGATTCGCCGCGGGTAGTCGTCCGGGCCCTACAGCGACTGGAGGAAGCGCACCAGCGCGGCCCGGTCGCTCGCGGACAGGTTGCGGAAGCCCTCGCGGGCCCGCTCCGCCTCGCCGCCGTGCCACAGCACCGCCTCTTCCAGCGTGCGGGCGCGGCCGTCGTGCAGCCAGCCCGAGTACGGAAGGATGGTGTGTGTCAGGCCCAGGCCCCACAGGGGCGCGGTGCGCCACTCGGAGCCGGTGGCGTCCCCATCCGGCCGCCCGTCCGCCAGGCCCGGTCCCAGGTCGTGCAGCAGCAGATCCGAATACGGGTGGATGCGCTGGTGGGCCACCTCCGCCACCGGATGCTCGCCCGTCTCCAGCGTGTCGCGGTGGCAGGTGATGCAGCCCAGGTCCCGGAATTTCGCCTCGCCGCGCTTCACCGTCGCGTCGTCCAGCGCGGTGCGCGCCGGCACCCCCAGCGACTGCGCGTAGAAGACCGCCGCGTCCAGCGTGTCCTCGGGCAACTCGAAGGTGCCGTCCGCCTCCGGGAAGAGGGGATTCGAAACCCCCATGTCGTTGAAGTACGCCTCCGCTGACTGCTGGTGCAGGTTGGGGCTGTTCGCCTTCCAACCGAAGCGGCCCGGCGCGAGCGCGCGCGCCTGCACGTCCCACACGGTGTTCAGCCGCCCGGACACCCCGTCGCCGTTCGCGTCGGTGGGGTCCTCGAGCGCCCGCAGCGTGTCCAGCGTCACCGCTTCCAGCAGCCCCAGGCCCACCACGGGTGGCGGCAGGCGCAGCGACATCCGCATGTTCGCGGGCGGGGAGGAGCCGTCCCGCAGGACGATGGCCACTCGCGGTGAGCGCAGGCCGTAGGCCGTGCCGTCCGCGTACGTGCCCGCGCTCTCCACCCACGACAGCGTCACGCTGGCTTCGGGAGAGGCGCCATGGACGGCCTGATCTTGAATCTGGAAGCCCAGCCCCGGCACCGGCACCGCGCCATGGGGAGGGTCCGGCGTGCCGTCCGGAAGGCTCACGCGCACCAGCAGCTGCGTGCGCTGCGGGCCTCCGCCCATCACCGGCATGCCCCGGCCGTTGCGCAGGTGGCAGCCATTGCACGAGGCGTTGTTGTACGCGGGCCCCAGCCCCGGGTTCACCGGGGCAGGGCCGGGCACGAAGACGGCCGCGAAGGCGGCGTCGCCCTCGCGGTGCAGCGCTTCATGTTCCGCGGTGAGGTTGGGGGCGGCGTACGCGAACGCCCGCGACGTGCGGTCGTCGATGGTGGTGGCGCCCCCCGCGCGCGGGGCCTCCGGGACTTCGGGTTCGCTGTCGCCGCAGCCCACGAGCCACAGCAGTGCCCCGAGTCCCAATGCCTGTCGCATCGCGTTCCCTCGGTCCAGCATCACGGCAGGATGACAGCCTTCACGTCCACCTGGAAGGTGTCGTGCAGCTTGCGGATGGCCTCCTGCGCCGCTTCGATTTCATCCGCGGAGGCCGGGTCCTTGATGGAGACCGGGAACGGCTCCGGCACCTTGCCCAGCGCCGCGATGGCCGCCGCGAGCTCCGCCTTCACGCGCATGTCCAGCGCCGAGTCGCGCGTCTTCACCACGTCCGACATGGACAGTCCCTTGGCGGCGACGCCCGGCATGTGGCCCAGGTAGACGTTCTCCACGCTGCGCATGTTGTTGGTGAAGTCCGACAGCGAGTTGAGCGCGAACTGGCTCTCCACCAGGTTCGCGTCCTTCGCGTCGTACGGGTCGGCGATCTTCCCGTTGGCCACCTCGTCCAGGATGACCAGCACGCCGCCCAGCATCTCCTGCGCGCCCGCCTCCACCGTGGGGTACGCGGTGTTGCCCGCCTCGCCGGCCTTGGCCAGCGTGTCGCGGTACGGCGCCTGCCCGTTCACGCCCGCCGTCCAGGACGCCGCCAGGTTGCCGGACACCGCCTTGAGCTCCGCGGTGAGCGCGAGCAGGTACTCGAACTGCCGCGCGTTGAAGTCCTCCGGCTTCTTCGTCACGCCCTCGCCGAAGAGCAGGTACTCCGTGGTGTGGTAGCCCTTCTGCGTCTCCTGCAGGTTGCTCACGTACGCCTGGGAGAGCACGTCGCTGTTGCCGAGCACCGCGTCCAGGTCCGTGCGGTTCACCGGCCAGCTGTCCAGCGCGGGGTCCCAGCCGTAGCTGTCCACCGGCCCGAAGAGGAACGCCTCGCTCTGCTCCCACGGCACGCGCGCGGCGAACCACGCGTCCTGCGCCCGCTTCAGGTTCGCCGCGCTGGGCTCGTTCTTCAGCGCCAGCGCCGCCGCGTCCAGCTCCACCATGCGCGTGGCGAGCAGGTTGTAGGTGGGCACCACCACCGCGTCCGCGAAGTTGATGACCAGCTGCTGATCCAGCGACTCCAGGTCGCCGCCGTCGTCGTCGTCACCGCAGGCGCCCAGCACGAGCGCACCGCCAACCAGCAGGGAGAACTTCAGGGAACGGGAGAACATGGATGACCCTTTCAAGGACGTGGCTGCAACGGCGTTTCAATCAGTTGGGGAAGGCCGTCAGTAGACGAAGCCCGTCGACATCCGGAGCGTGTTCTCCGGACGGAACGCGGACGAGCCCATGCGGCGCTGTCCGAAGTCGAGCTTGATGACGGCGAGGCCCGCGAGCGTGTAGCTGGTGCCCACGGTGTAGACGGTGCGCTCGAAGCGCGGGTTGTCGAACAGCTCCGCGCGAGGCCTGAACTGCGAATCCATGTAGTCGATGCGGACGTACGGCTCCAGCCGGTGGTTGCCGTCCAGGCCCAGCGCCGGCGCGATGTCGTAGCCCAGCTCGCCCCACGCGGTGAGCGCGTTGTCGGACACCGGCGTGCGCAGCACGTTGAGCAGGTTGGACAGACGCGCGTTGCGCGCGGACACAGCGGCGGCGTTGCCCAGGTGGCCGTACATCACCATCGCGTGCGCCCGCCAGCCGGCCCGGTTCACCGACAGGTGCGCGTCCGCGACGAACAGCGGCGCGCTCACGTAGCCGCACGGTGCCACCACGTTCGGGTTCGCGTCGTCGCACTGCTTCACCAGGTCCGGCTTGGGCCGGTTGCGCGTGGTGCCGCCGTAGTAGGCGGACACGCCGAAGATGAAGCCGGCAAAGCGCTTCACGTCCGCGCGCAGCACCCCGGCCAGGTCCGACGCGCGCACCAGTTCAAAGCGCTGCTGCAGGCCCGTGGCCACCCACGTGTTGGAGTTGAAGCCCGTGGAGTCCAGGCCGTTCACCACCTGCCCGGTGAGCCGCAGGCCCCAGGGGATGTCCAGCCGCAGCTGCATCCCCATGTCGTTCCACGTGTTGGGGATGATGCGCGTCTCCGCCTCGGAGCGGATGGTGCCCAGATAGTCCGTGGGGCGGTAGTCCGCGAAGAGCGTGCCCACCGCGACGTAGAAGCGGCCCACCGAAACCTCCAGGTTCCGGCCCAGCTTCTTCGTCAGGTACAGCTCCTCCACCAGCGCTTCGCCCGCCTTCTCCACGTCGGTGTCGAACTCGCCGAACTCCTCGTACTCCAGCTCCAGCGCCGCGCCCGCGCCGCCGTGCTCGAACTCCACCTCGAACTCCGCCTCGATGCCGTACTCCGGCAGCCCCGCCTCCAGCTCCAGCACCAGCCGCGTCGTGTCGAAGACGAGCCGCGAGTCCTTCTGCGACCCGTTCGCCCGGTTCTGGTTCTCCCCGTAGTTGAAGTACGCGAACTGGAGATCCGCGTAGGCATTCACGTCCAGATCCAGCTTCGGCTTGCTGCCCACCGTGATGACTTCGTTCTTCTCCGGCTCCCCGATGCGCGACTCGTCCATGAAGCGACCGCGCCGCGACCGGCCTTCGTCATGCGCCCGGTACGACTGCGCACGGGCCGCCAGCGGCAGCAGCAACAGGGGCGCGAACAGCAACGACAGCAGCGGGTTCAGGAGATGGGGGCGCATCGGGCGGCGCGCACCCTACGCCCGGGTTTTTGACTTTGCAAACCATTCTCATTTTGTGAGGCAAGCAAAGCCCGCGCTCCCGGAGGAGGCGGGCCCTGGGGGGCTTCGGTTCAACCCCACGTCACCACTTGAGATCTTCCTTGCCCTGGGCCTCCATGGGCTTCTCACCGGGGCGGGTGACGGCGGACAGGGTGAGGCGCACGGCGCCCAGGTCGATGGCGCCCACGGCGGCCAGCGGCAGGCGGCGCTCGTCGTCGGTGATCCAGACGTGCACGTCGCGCGTCTGGGACGGCCGGTCCAGGCGCACGGCGGTGCCGGACAGGTGCCAGGCCTCGAACTCGCCCAGGGGCAGCGACACGTGTTCGCGCTCCACCACGGTGGCCGTCAGGCGCCACATGCGGCGGATGCCGTACACGTCGAAGCACACCGGCAGGTCCTTCTTCAGGGGCAGCTGGCGGATGAGGTAGATGGCGCCCGCGACGTCCAGGCCGTCCTTGTCCCAGGTGTAGTTGTACTGGCCCTTGGGCCGGTCCGCGATCTGGTAGTCCACCTTGACGCTGCGGTCCTGCGCGCCAAAGGCCACGTTCACCTTGCGGCGCTGCTCGTTCTCCACCGCGTCCTCGGTGTAGCGCGAGGGGCGCAGCGTGCGCGGGTGCAGGTAGCTGGTCGCGCTGCCGCGCACCCGGCGCACCTTGGAGAACAGGGTGTTCGTCTGCGCCTCCACCAGCACCGGCAGCGCACCGTTGGCCTGCCGC
The DNA here is from genome assembly GCF_003612065.1 of Corallococcus sp. CA047B. Taxonomy (NCBI): domain Bacteria; kingdom Pseudomonadati; phylum Myxococcota; class Myxococcia; order Myxococcales; family Myxococcaceae; genus Corallococcus; species Corallococcus sp. CA047B. The sequence goes on along the minus strand of NZ_RAWD01000072.1, from coordinate 7,687 downwards.
TGCACGCGCATGGTGAGCCTGCCCGCCTTGGCGCCCATGGCGTCCATGTCGAACTCCAAAAGCTCCCCGGGCTTGAACGCGAGCGGCGTCTTCAGCGTGGGCAGCCCCTGGTCGCAGGGCTTCACCGCGATGGCGGGCTCGTTGGGGGCCGCGGGGGCCTGCGCATCCCCGGTGTTCGCGCCCGGCTCGGCGGCCGTTCCACCGTCGGGCGCGGCCGCGTCCACTGTCGCGGCCGCCCGCATGTGCGGGAGGACGGGCATCTTGAAGGGTTGGGCCTCTTGGGCCCAGGCGGTGGCGGCACTGAAGGCGAGACAGGCCGCGACGAGGGTGCGCATGGAGATCATTCTGCTTCCTCCCAGGGGGAGTGACTACGGGGTGCCCCCGGAAGTCCGACGTCCGGAGCCCTTCGCTTGTTCAGACGCCCACTGCTTCACCAGCCGCGCCGTCACTTCCCGACGCACTGCTTCCCATTCTCCCGGGTCCCGGGAGATTTCATACCCTGACTTCGCCAGCCGCTTCGCCGCCGTCCGGGCGAAGGCGCCGTCACCCAGCTGCGTGAGCAGGCGCAGGTATTCATAGTCCTCCAGCCCGTCACGGATGTGTTTCAGCCGCAGGGACACCACCGGCTGGTGCTCGCTTCCCCCCAGCTTCGCGGGCGTGCCCGGGTAGAAGAGGGTGCCGTCCCCGTTGCCGCCGAACTCGAAGAGGTCCGTCCAGACATCCTTCTTCGTGTTGTAGGCGAAAACAGTATCGAAATAGAGCTCGCCGTCCACGCCGCTGGCGTAGGCCAGCACGCCCATGGCGCGGTTGAGCGGGGCGGGGTGGTCCACCATGTACGAGGCCCAGTCGCTGTAGGCCTGGTCCAGCTTCGCGTCCGGGGGCGTGCCGCCGGTGCAGCCGTGCGAGTTGCAGCTCTGGTACCACCACACCTTCGTGCGCGGCGGCAGTCGGGTGCGCACGGACGCGGTGTTCGCCACCGCGCGGCACGTCTGCGGGCCCTCGCGCGGGTAGAAGCAGTTGAGCGTGGGCGTGAGGATGTCCGCCGAGCCCTGCAGCGCCGCGTCCAGCGGGCTGGTGACGAGCACCGGGATGCCGCCCCCCGCGTCGCGCACGCGCTTGGACTGCGCCTTCACGAGCGGCACGTCCTCCGGCTTCGGTTCGTCCTTGGCGTAGAAGAAGAGCTGCGCGGGCCAGCCCTTGTCCTCGAAGTGCTTCTGGAAGGCGCGGTAGTACGCCGTCTTCTCCGCGTCCGTGGAGGCCTTCTTGCTGTCGCGCACGTCGCTGGTGGTGAAGCGCGCGCCGGAGGGCAGCAGGCTGCCGTCCAGGAAGGGCGCCATCTCCGCGTCGTACGCGGCCCAGTCCACCACCGCGCGGCCGTCCTGGAACTTCACGCCCGGCGGATCCATGCCCATGCCGTGCGCGCTCACCCGGTGCTCCAGGAGCGCTTTGCCATACGCGCGCAGCAGCGATTTCGCCTCCGGCGAGTCGGCCGCGAGGCCGTGCCCCTTCGCGATGCTGTACAGCGAGATGCCGAAGCTGTTGGGCAGCGAGGACGTGGCCGGCAGCTCGAAGGGCTGCACCTCCACGGAGAAGGGCACCTCCGGCAGCTCCTTGCCGTCCGCTGAAGCGCTCAGGCTTCCGGAGTACGTGCCCGGGGCCTGCTTCGCCGGAACGCACACCTCCACGTAGACGACGGTGGGGTGTCTGGGATTGGCGGGCGCCGACAGCGGCACCAGCGCGTCGGGCCACGGCCCGGCCTGCCCCTGGCCGTTGGACGGCGTCTTCACGTCCAGGTACGCCTCGCGCCACGCGTCCACGGTGAGCGGCGCGCCCGGACCCTTGAGGGCCAGGGGCTTCATCGTCACGCGCGTCACGCCCTTGGGGAGCACGACCTGCGTGGCCTCGCACTCGCCGCGCGCCGCGCTCAGGCGGGCCTGGCCAGCGCCCTTCGGCGTCGCGTCCGGCCGCACCTTCACCAGCGGCGACACCACTTGAGGTGCCGCCGGAGCGGCTGAGAGCACCGCCGACACTGCCCACGCCCATCCCACCACGCCCATGCCCCCTGCCTTCCCCTTGGGACGACCTTCCCGTCGTCCCTGGTCAGTCGTCCGCGCGGGCCACCGCCACCGCGCGGCCCGGCTTGTAGTCGGTCATCTCCACCACGATGGAGCCCAGCGCGAAGTCCGCCTCCATGCGCAGCGGCACGTGGCGCGCGTCCGTCGTGAAGTACGCGGTGAGGTCGCGCTTGGACTCCATGCTGCCGCCGAATTCGGTGTGCACGCGCACGCGGAAGGCGTCGCGCGGACCCATCAGGGTGGCCAGCGTTTCGCGGCCCTCCACCGTGGCGCTCAGCGTGAACACCTTGCTGCCGGTGAACACCGGGTACGTGTACGTGCGGCCCACCGTGAGGTCCTGGCCTCGCAGCGAGAAGGCCGCGCCCGTCATGTCCAGCGTGCCGTCCGGCAGCTCGTGGTTCGTCTCACGCGGCGGGTCGCTCTCCTTCTGCTTCACGACCTTCGCGCCCTTGCTGTCGTCGGTGAGCTGGATGCGCTGCCGGCGGCGCTTGCGATTCTCCTCCGAGTGCAGGTCGCTGCCCGTCACCCGCTGCGTCGCGGCGTTCCAGTACGACACGTAGCGGCTCTTGACGGGGTAGAGGCCGACGATGTCGTCGGACTTCGCCAGCGCCACGATGGGCCACACGCTCTGGCCCCACTGCGTCATGGGCGCGCCCACCGTCACCGTCGCGCTGCCCGCGGTCATCCCCAGGTACTTCACCCGGTACTGGGCCTGTTCACCCGGGCCGAACGCCGCCGCGGCGGGCTCCTGGGCGTGCGCGAGCGCGGACCCCATGAGTCCGACCATCGCCGCCGTGAACCCCCACCTGGACAGACTGCGCATCGGGTGTGCTCCCTTGCTTGCAAGTTAGGTGGCCGGTCCGCCCAAGCCAACCGCGCAACGCAACCGACCCCACCACCGGACATTTCCAGGACGGCCATGCGTGCGCGGACATTCAAAGTCGTCCGGCCGCCCCCCGGACGCTCCAGCGAAGGCAGGGCGCTGGAGGAGGGCGGGGGCACAGGGGTACATGCGAGCGGCCACCGCTGACAAATGGCGGACAGTCCCGCCCGCCCGCCTGGATGCCCAGCATCAGGCTTCCCGGTGCGCCCCGCCGCCCGGGGCTGGTAGCCTTCCAGGCCGCCTCGCCCCCACCTGAGGAGCCTCCGCCCATGTCCAGCAATGGCCAGTTCGACGACGACGACTTCGCCAAGGAAGCAGGTGCCGCGAGCGGCAGCCGTTCCTTCGACGAGTTCGAGTGCCCCGACTGCAGCGCCCACAACGTGGGCATCGACACGTTCTTCGATAAGGAAGAGGTCCGCTGCATGTACTGCGGCAGCGAGTTCGAGGCCCGCGTCAGCAGCGAGGGCAAGCTCAAGCTCAAGTCGGCGTGAGCCCTGGTGGAGGGCGCGCTGCCTAGGTGCGCTCGCCGAAGATGGCGGTGCCCACGCGCACGACGGTGGCGCCTTCCAGGATGGCCTGCTCGAAGTCGTGCGTGGTGCCCATGGACAGCGACGTCAGCGCATGGGCGTGGGCCAGCTCGCGCAGGCGGGCGAAGCCCTCGCGCATCCGCGCCACGTCGTCCGTGGGGGGCGGCAGCGCCATCAGCCCCACCGGCTGGAGGTTCGGCAAGGTCCGCACGCGGGTGAGGAAGTCCCCCAGCGCCTCCGGGGAGAGCCCGTGCTTGGTGTCCTCCTGCCCCAGGTTGAGCTCCACATAGCAGGGCAGGGGAGGCGCGCCTTCGCGCCGCTTCGACAGCTCGGCCGCGACCTCCCACCGCTCCAGCGCATGGAAGGCGTGCGCGACGCGGGCCACGTACTTCACCTTGTTCGTCTGCAGCGCGCCAATGGCGTGCCAGCGCAGCCCGTCCAGGTCCTGGAGCTCCGTCGCCTTGTCGCGCAGCTCCTGGGCGTAGTTCTCCCCGAAGTCGCGCTGCCCGGCGGCGTACGCCTCGCGGATGAGCGCCGCGGGCTTGAGCTTGGACACCGCCACCAGCGTCACCGACGACTCCGGCCGCCCCGCGCTCGCGCAGGCCTTCGCCACGCGCTCGCGCACCCGCGCCAGGTTGTCCGCCACGGAGGTGCTCATGGGGAGGTCGCCTTCTTCCAGGGCAGGGGGAGGCCGGCCTCCTGGAGCAGGGCGAGCGTTTCGCCCAGCGGCAGGCCAATGACGTTGGTGGGGCTGCCGTCCACGGAGGCGACCAGGAAGCCGCCCTTGCCCTGGATGGCGTAGGCCCCCGCCTTGTCCAGGGGTTCGCCGGTGTCCGCGTACCAGGCGATCTCCTCCGAAGAGAGCGCCCGGAAGGTCACCTGGGTGCGGACGACCTGAGACGCGCGGGAGCGGCCCGCCACCGCGATGCCGGTGAAGACCTCGTGCGTGCGACCGGACAACCGGCCCAGCATGGCGCGCGCCTCGGCCGCGTCCCGGGGCTTTCCCATCAGCTCAGAACCCAGGGCCACCGTGGTGTCCGCGGCCAGCACCCATGCGTCCGGATGGTGGGCTGCCACCGTCCGCGCCTTCTCCTCCGCGAGCCGTTGCACATAGTTTCGCGCAATTTCTCCGGCCATCGGCGTTTCATCGATATCCGCTGCTGTCACGGTGAAGCGCAGGCCCAGTTGGGCCAATAAATCCTTGCGCCGGGGCGAAGCGGAGGCGAGAACGAGCAAAGTGGTTGGATCCATGGGCGGGTCGTGTAGCGCGACCCGCGGGCCTTAGCAGACCTGCGCTCCGGAGGGCATCCCGATGAACCCCGCGGACCTCCTGTCGGCCATGAAGCGGACAGTGGAACAACTGGCCGCCTACAACGAGATGGCCAAGGCGCTGACCTCCACGCTGGAGCTGCGCGAAGTGCTCACGCTCGTGATGCAGAAGGTCAGCGCGCTGCTCCGGCCGCGCAACTGGTCTCTCATCCTTCAAGACGAGCGCAGCGGAAAGCTCTACTTCGAGATCGCCGTGGGCGAGGGCGCCGAGGCGCTCAAGGGCCTGCAGCTCAACCCCGGCGAGGGCATCGCCGGGGCGGTGTTCGCCTCCGCCACGCCCCGGCTCGTGCACGACGTAGGCGGGGACCCCAGCTTCGCGCCCCGTTTCGATGAGGCCTCCGCCTTCCACACCCGCTCCCTGCTGGCCGTGCCCCTGGTGGCGCGCGAGCGGGTGCTGGGCGTGATCGAGCTGGTCAACGGCCCCACCGAACCGGGCTTCACGCCCGAGGACCTCACCACGCTCACGGCCATCGCGGACTACGCGGCCATCGCCATCGAGAACGCGCGCAACTTCCGCCGGGTGCAGGAACTCACCATCACCGACGAGCACACCGGCTGCTTCAACGCGCGGCACCTGCGCGCGCAACTGGAGCAGGAGGTGAAGCGCTCGGCGCGCTTCCGTCACCCGCTGTCGCTCGTGTTCCTGGACCTGGACCACTTCAAGTCCATCAACGACCGGCACGGGCACCTGGTGGGCAGCGCCACGCTCAAGGAGGTGGGCGACCTGCTCATCAGCCTGGGCCGCCACAACCTGGACGCGGTCTTCCGCTACGGCGGCGACGAGTTCGCGGTGATGTTGATTGAGACAGACACCGACGGCGCGCAGGTCATCGCCCAGCGCATCTGCGAGGCCTTCCGGGGCCAGCGCTTCCTGCGCGAGCAGGGGCTGGACGTGGCGCTCACCGCGAGCGTCGGGGTGGCGTCCTTCCCGGACCACGCCACGTCCTCCACGGACCTCATCCGCGCGGCGGACTTCGCCATGTACGCGGCCAAGGGCAAGGGCCGTGACGCCGTCGCGGTCGCTGAACGCGTCACGGGCGAAGAGGTCCCCCGCATGGAGGTCCCCTTCGCCCGCTGAAACGAACCGCGCTGTCCGGCGGGACTACCCCGCGGCGCCCAGCACCGAGTCGATGGCTTCGGTGTTCATGACGACGTTGCCGCTCTTGCGCAGCGACTTGAGGAAGGACTCCGTCAGCTCAATCTGCTTGGCCTGACGGGCCTGGGTGCGCAGCTCCTCCTTGCGCTTGTCGAAGCCCGCGGTGTCCGGCTTCTCCCGCTCCACCACCTGCGCGACGACGTTCGCCTCGCCCACGGTGAAGACCTCGTCCAGCGCCTTGGGCGCGGAGGCCTCGAAGGTGGCCTTCACGAGGCCGGGCGCGGGGCCCAGGTGCGGCACGGAGTCGCCCGCCGCCGTGAAGCTGTCGGTCTCCACCGCCTCCGGCTTCGTCTCCGTCTCGAAGCGCTGGATGGCCGGCTGCTGGCCCGCCGCGACCGGGAACTGCTCCTTGAGGGACTTGCCGGCCTTCACCGCGGCCAGGGCCTTGTCGGCCTCCGCCTTCGCCAGGCTCTTGGCCTGGTCCTGCTTGTAGAGGGTGGTGGCGATCTCCGCCTTCACGTCCTCCAGCTTCTTGTTCTGCGCGTCCTTCTTCTCCTCCACCTTCACCAGGTGCACGCCCAGCGGAGACTCCACCGGCTGCGTCACCTCACCGGCCTTGAGCGCGAACGCCGCGCCGGCCAGGGTGGGGTCCCACGTGTTGCGCTCCACCCAGCCCAGCTCGCCGCCCTTGGCCTTGGTGGCGTCGTCGTCGCTGCTGGCGCGCGCCAGGGTCGCGAAGTCCTTGCCCGCGTCCAGCTCCTTGCGCAGGCCTTCCGCCTTCGCCTTCGCCTGGGCCTTCTGCTCGGCCGTCGCGTCCGGGGCCACCTTCACCAGGATCTGACGGGCGCGGATGCGCTCCGGCACGTTGTAGACGAAGCTGTTGGCCGTGTAGTAGTCGCTGATCTCCTTCTCGTGCGCCTTCTGGAACTCCGCCAGCTGCGCGGGCGTGGGCGCCGGGACCTTGTCCACGAACATGGTGGGCAGGAAGCGCGCGAACACCAGCTTCGCCTGGTTGCCGTCCTTCTCGTAGCGCGCGCGGACCTCGTCGTCCGACACCACGGCGCCCGTGCGCACCAGGTCGAGCATCTTCTGCGCGGCCATCTGCCGGCGCAGCTCCTGCTCGTACTCCTGCGGCGTGCGGCGGTAGAAGTCGCGCAGCACCTGCTGGTAGCGCGCGAAGTCGAACCCGCCCTCCTTGGCGTGGAAGTCCGTGTTCTGGTGGATGAGCTTGCGCAGCTCCTCATCCGACGGGTTGATGCCGTGGCGCTCCGCCGCCTGGGCGAGCAGCTCCGCGTTCACCAGGCGGTCGAGCACCTGCTTGTCCATGCCGAACTGGCGGGCCATCGACTCCGGGATGGGGCTGCCCTGCGAGCGCAGGAAGTTCATCTGCCGCGACCAGGCCATGCTGAAGTCGCGCAGGGGGATCTCCTTGCCGTTCACCACCGCGGCCGCACCCGAGGTGGGCGCCGCGTCGCCGCCCGTGCTGAACCCGTTGCTGCCGGGGCCGAACTGGAGCGTGAACACCACGGCGATGCCGATGATGAACAGGAGGGAGAAGACCTTCCGGGGATTCAAACCGTCCATTGTCGTCACTTCACGGTCGGAAGCGCCCGCGATTCACCCTTGCGGAAGGTCTCGCGGCGCCGTGTTGTTGGTAGCCCGGCCGGTGGGGGAAGCACCTGCGTATCCCCCTCATCCGGGCCTTGACTGCCTAGGACAACAGACCGGAAAATGCAAGCGATTCAGAGAGTTTAGCCCACCCCTTCCCCCTCCTTCG
>NZ_RAWD01000729.1:0-456 GCF_003612065.1 Corallococcus sp. CA047B | reverse complement strand
GTCAGAGATCTTGAAGGCATTTGTCTATCTAGAACGATTGCTACTGAAAAACAGCTTGTGCCAAATGTTGTGGCAGCATCAAGCCCTGTTGTATATGCACATGATGAAGCATGGCATCGTCTTAAATATTATGTTGTAGTAAATCACTTAGGACATTTAGTATCAACTATTGGTAAAGCGACTAGAAATGAAGTTGTGTTATGGCAACTTGTAGCGCATCGTCTTATGACTTGGAAAAAAGAATACGCGAATAACGCAGTATTTGTTGACTGTGTAGAAGATTTATATCAAACGCCGACCATTGCGGCTAAAGCGAATTTGATGAGTAAATTGAATGATTGTGGTGCAAACCCTATTTATACACATATACCAAATCCAATTTGTCATAACAAGGAGGTATCGTATTGTGAATCAAACAATTCTTAATCGTGTAAAGACTAGAGTGATGCACCAACT
>NZ_RAWD01000728.1:0-456 GCF_003612065.1 Corallococcus sp. CA047B | reverse complement strand
GGGCCCACTCGAGGACGTGGGCTTCCTCGCCCGCAATGCCCAAACACTGGAGGCGTTGCAGGCCCGCATTGGCGGCCGCGCAATCACCTCGGCACAGGCGATGACCGCGCTCGAACAGGTGCTGCAGTGCGGCCATGCCGGCGAAGCGCTACTGTGGCTCGACTGGAAGTCCATCTCGCGCGTCATGCCAGCCGCACGCTCGCTGCGCTATCTCGACATGCGGGGCGGCATCGGACAGGAAACGCAGCGCGCCGATGGCGCTAGCATGAAAGCCGAGATCCGCGCGCTTGACTCCGCCGAAGCCGTGCAACTGGTGATCGAGACACTGCAGGCACAGATCGCTCGGATCCTCCACCTATCTGCCGCCAAGGTCGATCCTGATCGCTCAGTGACCGATCTGGGCTTGGACTCGCTGATGGGCATGGAGCTCGGCATGGCAATTGAGGAGTGCTTCGA
>NZ_RAWD01000727.1:0-458 GCF_003612065.1 Corallococcus sp. CA047B | reverse complement strand
CTCCCAGACTACGCAAGCCGGCCGGATTGACGAAATTGGCGAGTTGAAACGCCCCCACTTGCGTTCGATTGACCATACCTGGCGTCGTAACCGTAACAACACCGTCTTTGCCAATCATCAAGCTCGTGGCATTGCGCGGCACCATCATGGCAGGCTGCACCAAATAGCCGCTTGAGGTCACGAGTTGCCCCTGCGCGCTGATCTGGAAGTTGCCGTCTCGTGTGTAGGCCAGCGTGCCGTCAGGTCTTTGCACTTGGAAGAAGCCATTGCCGTTGATGGCTACGTCCGTCGCATTGCCAGTTTTTGAAAGATTGCCTTGCGAATGCAAACGCGAGGTGGCCACAATCCGCGTGCCGGTACCGATCTGCATGCCCGAAGGCAACGCCGTTTGTTGTGACGACTGGGCCCCCGGCTCGCGCGCGTTCTGATACAGCAGGTCCTCGAACACGGCACGCGAG
>NZ_RAWD01000726.1:0-459 GCF_003612065.1 Corallococcus sp. CA047B | reverse complement strand
CGGCGAGGGGTTGAACCTGTTCCGCTCCGAGGACGGGTTCCAGACCTTCTCGAAGCTCGCCTCCATCCAGCCGGATGCGTCGCACCATGACCGGGCGGAGCTGGTCGCGGTGGGGCGGGACGTGGCGCTCGTGTACGCGTTCGAGGCCCCTTCGCTTTTGGCCTCGTCGCGGCACGACGTCTGGTTCCAGTGGTGGCGCTACCAGGAGGACGGGCACACCTGGGCGCCGGAGCCGGCGGTGCGGGTGTTCAACGCGGACGACTCGACGGCGTACTCGCGGGCGCTGCTGGCCCGGGACTCGCGCGGGCGGCTGTGGGTGCAGGCGTTCCGGCTGGAGTCGGACGGAGGCTCCACGGCGGTGGTGGCGGTCTCCACCGACGGGGGCGCGAGCTTCCAGCGGCAGCCGTCAACGCGAAGCTTGCCTATGCGGTGAGTGACTCGGGCCAGTTGCTGCAATGG
>NZ_RAWD01000725.1:0-461 GCF_003612065.1 Corallococcus sp. CA047B | reverse complement strand
ATGCGGTCTACGGGCTGTGGTTCAAGGCGCTGTTCCGGCGCATGCCGGAGACGACCGTCAGCGCACATCACGTTTCCGATCTGGAAGAAGTGAGCACCTTGGTGGAGGCCGGCATGGGCTGGTCGGTGCTGCCGCTGCATGCCGTTCAGGAAGCGGTGGAGCGCGGGCGTCTGCAGGTCGTTCGCCCGATCGCGACGCGGCGCTGCCTGAACACCGTGTTCGCCGTGCGCCGCACATCGAGCTTCCCGAGCGAAGCGCAGGACCGCTTGCTGGTGCGGCTTGCGCAGCTTGATGCGGCGGCGCGCGTTTAGCCGCGCGGTCGCAATCTTCCCCGTCGATCTACAAGGCGCGACATGTCGCCTTGAAATTAATTAATTAGACAATTAATATTCGCGGCATGGCAACCTTCGAACCGACTTCTCGCGGCCCGGGCCGCCCCCGTCGCCAGGATGGCGTAACGC
>NZ_RAWD01000724.1:0-464 GCF_003612065.1 Corallococcus sp. CA047B | reverse complement strand
CCGAAGTACGGCCCCTTGACCGCGACCGCTTTCAACGTCTTGCGAATCGCGTTGACGACCAGCGTCGCCAACGCTTCGCCCTCCACGTCTTCAGCCACGATCAGTAGTGGCTTACCCGTTCCTGCAACCTTTTCCAGCAATGGCAACAGATCGGGAAGCGAGCTGATCTTGTCTTGGTGCAGCAGGATCAACGCGTCCTCGAGCACCGCCTGCTGGTGATCGAAGTCGGTAACGAAGTATGCCGACAAGAAGCCCTTGTCGAAGCCGATACCCTCGGTGAACTCCAACTCGGTGCCCAGCGTCGAGGATTCTTCGACGCTGACCACGCCGTCGTGGCCGACCTTGCTCATCGCTTCGCCAACCAGGTCACCGATCTGCTCGTCGCGCGAGGACACCGTCGCCACCTGCGCGATGCCGGTCTTGCCGGACACCGGCGTGGCCGATGCCAGCAGCGCCTCGGATAC
>NZ_RAWD01000723.1:0-467 GCF_003612065.1 Corallococcus sp. CA047B | reverse complement strand
ACTCTATGCTTTGGGACAACCCCTATGCCTACGCTCATCCCCAAGCCCATCCGCGTGACGGCGGTGGGCAACAAGCCGAAGCTCATCGACGAGTACGTGGGTCGGGTGAACTCCAAGACGCAGAACATCAGCGTCGCGCACATGCGCAGCCCGGGTGGGTGGGAGGAGCCGGGGCAGACCCCCGAGTTCCGTGAAATCACCCTGGTGCTCGCGGGCATCCTGCGGGTGGAGCACAAGGGCGGGGTGATGGACGTGCACGCCGGCCAGACGGTGGTGTGCGAGCCGGGCGAGTGGGTCCGCTACAGCACCCCGGAGGAAGAGGGCGCGGAGTACGTGGCCATCTGCACCCCGGCGTTCTCTCCGGGCACCGTGCACCGGGACGCCTGAGGGCGTTGGCGTTCCCGTTCCAAGGAGGGCGGAATCCCGGACGGGGGCCTGCCTGCCTGGACGTGTGCAAGGAGTCGGGG
>NZ_RAWD01000722.1:0-475 GCF_003612065.1 Corallococcus sp. CA047B | reverse complement strand
GGCAGATGCACTGCGATCCAGAACGGCATGATCGGGAGTGTTTGGATCGAAAACGTCCGACAAAGCGTCGAACGCCACAGAAGACGAAGGAGACGAAAGCGCGGCCAGCAATTTCGCCGTGGCCGGATCCATGATGAACGGCTCGACGGGCGGCACAGGCAACGGACGCACAGAAGCGCGACCGGCCCGAATCGGATCCGCCAACGGCAGCAGCAATGGAGATTCACGCAACGGCCCGCGCCGCTTGTGGAAGAGGATGGACAGCACATCGGCGCCAGCCGGCTCCAGCCCCAGCCGCAGTACCGCCGGCGACGACTCACGCTGCGCCTGGGCCGGCCGGAACAACCAGATGGCGCTCTCTCCAGCCTGGGCCAACACTTGCAGCCTGCGAAGCTCTCCTGGGCGTGCCCGGTTCAGCCAGACCAGTACTCCGCCGAAAGCCTTGCTGCGTAGAACCTGCTCGGCTGCCCACAGA
>NZ_RAWD01000721.1:0-476 GCF_003612065.1 Corallococcus sp. CA047B | reverse complement strand
ATTTTTTCCCGATTAGCTTGTACAAATGCAGAGAAGTATGTGAATAGTATAATTATTACAATATATACAACCATACCAACATTACGTGAAGGACTTGCAGCATTCCCAGTGTTTTGTGCCCATTCTTTAGCTGGATAGCACAACGTTAATGTTCTAGGCAGTAAGGAGAACGCCATTGCAAAGATTACAGGAATAACACCGGCTGAGTTCACCTTTAAAGGTAGATAAGTTGCCTGTGAACCTAATCTTTGAGCAGTTTGTTTCTTAGCATATTGAATCGGAATTTTACGAACGGCTTCAAGTACATAAATAGCACCTACAGTTAATAGTATCAGTGACACTAAAAGTCCTAATACTTTCAACCATGCTAATGATGTATCTTCTTGCCCAACGAACGCAGTTTGTCCAAATTGAATTAGACTGGCTGGCAACGTTGATAAAATACCCGCAAATATGATAATAGAAATACCATTACC
>NZ_RAWD01000720.1:0-477 GCF_003612065.1 Corallococcus sp. CA047B | reverse complement strand
ACAAAGCCTATGCCTCCAGGAAGAACCGACTCGGCTTGCGCCTGCGCGGCATTGCTCCGCGCATCGCCCGCCCAGGCGTCGAGTCCAAGGCACGGCTGGGACGCTACCGCTGGGTGGTGGAGCGCACGCTGGCCTGGAAGAACCAGCTGCGCCGCCTTCGCGTCCGCGATGAGCGCAGGGACGATGTTCACTTCGGCGTCCTCGTCCTCGGCTGATGCGTCATGCTCCTACGACGCCTCTACCCTGACATTTGTTAGAGGCTGTAAGTAGGTCGCCAGAAGTTCTCTAACAAATCGCGTAGCCAGAAGCCCTCGGCGAGGCAGCCCGCCTTGCGGAGGGCGTCCTGGGCCGAAAGGCCCAGCACCCAGCGGATGGCGGCGCCGACGTGCTGCTCGACCGTGGGGTACTGACGGTTGGCGGAAACGCGTTGCTTCAGGGGGCGCCACAGATGATCCATGCAGTTGAGTTCTGAGCGCT
>NZ_RAWD01000071.1:0-32021 GCF_003612065.1 Corallococcus sp. CA047B | reverse complement strand
TCCTCAGGCTGAACAGCGTCGTCTGCTGCTTGGGCCGTCCTCGCATCACTCCCTCCGAGGCGCGGAGGACACCACGCCTCAGTGCGGGGTGTCGATCCCTCGGAGGGGTTTCTCAACAGCCTGCTAGGAAGGATTCGACTCGCTGCTCCCGGCGGGCGGGGCCGGGCGTTTCAGCGCGCGCGCCTTGCCCAACGCCTTTGTCGCCAGCATCAGCAGGCCGAGCCCCATGCCGGCCTGCACGAGGAGGGAGCCGCTGCCGCCGCCGTACACGAGCCGCTCGAGCACGCGCAGCGAAGCCAGGGTTCCCAGCGCGCCGAGCAGCGTGACCATCAGGTACCAGAAGAGTGCCATCCGCCAACAATAGTGCGACGCATGGAGGCAGCGCTAGAACGCACCCATGACGCAGCGACCCGCTCTTGAGCAGGGACAGGCGGTCAGGTCAGCCCGCGACGCTGGCTCACCCAGGTCTCGAAGCTCATGGGCGACAGGCCGTAGGCACGCGCGAGCTCGGGCCGTGCGAGCACCGGAGCGACGTTCATGTATGTCAAGCCTTGCGCCACGCCGGGATGCAACCCGGCCGCGACGGCCTCCTCGATGGTGCCCGACTGGACGGTGTACTCCTTGCCGTCGACGCGGGAGAGGATCTCGGCGATTTGCGGAAGCGTGAGCACGTCCCCCGCAAGCTGCAGCGTCACGCCGTGGAACGTCGACGGATGCTGGATGGCCGCCGCAGCGGCCTTGCCGATGTCCTCCGGGGCGATCAACGGGATGGGGCGATCCGTCTTGATCACCGTGACCATGCGGCGTCCGTCGACGAAGCCGGCGGGGTCGAACATGGGTTGGTCCATGAAGGTGGCGGGCAGGATGAGGGTCCAGTGCCGGAAGCCCGCGCCACGGACGAGGTCGCAGGTGGCCAGCTTGTTCTCCCAGTACACCTCGTGGAACTTCCAGCGTCCCTCTGCCCAGCCCTCGATGTCGCGGTGGTTTCCGACGCCGGACGTCGCGGTGTGCACGAACGTCTCGACGCCCTCGGCGAGCGCGGCCTCGACAAGGTTCCTCCCCTGCTGGAGCTCCTTGCTGAAGTCGATCCCCGTCGCCAAGAGGATGGGGGACTGCATCGAGAAGACCGCCCGCGCCCCGGCGCACGCGGCGCGCAACGACGCAGGATCATCGAGGTCCCCGACGACCACGTCGGCGCCCGCCGCCGCGAGGGCCCGGGCGTTCGGCGCCTCCGGATCGCGCACCAACACGCGCACCGCGGAGTGGCCTTCGGCCAGCAGGGCCCGGGCGGTGGCGCCGCCCTGGCGCCCCGTGGCGGCGGTAACGAGAACGGTCTGCGCACTCATAGGCAGCTCCTTTTTGTAAACGGGGGACCCCACCGTTTATCTTCGTGGTTAGATACGGAGGGGGACCCCGTTTGTCAAGGAAGGGAGCCCAGGGAGAGGAGTTCCGTGGAGCACGTCAAGCCGTTGCGCGCGGATGGGCGACGCAACCGGGAGCGGATTGTCGCGGCCGCCGTGGAGCTGGTTGCCCGGGATGGCGCGCAGGCGTCGCTGGAGGAGATTGCCCGGAAGGCGGGGGTGGGCTCGGCGACCCTGCACCGGCACTTCCCGTCTCGGCAGGCGCTGTTGGAGGTGGTCTTCCGGGATGGGGTCGCACATCTCTGCGCGCGGGCCACCGCGCAGCCGGGCAAGAAGCCCGCCGCCGAGCTGGCCGCCTGGCTCGAGGATTTGACGGTCCATACCGCGACCCATCGTGGGCTCGCCGCCGCGCTGCTCACGGGGCCGGAGGGCCTCTCCGCCGAAGACATCTGCTGCACGGACATGGTGCGCGACGTGTTGCGCGTCCTGGTGGAGAAGGCGTCATCGGCGGGCGCGATTCACGCCAGCGCCACCACGGAGGACCTGATGCGGCTGGCGAACGCGATTGCCGTCGCCAACGAAGACGACCCGCTCACCGCGCGCCGGGTGCTGCGCCTCGCGCTCACCGGCATCCAGCGGTGAATGCAGGCAGAGCGCTGCCTCCTGGCCGCCACTGTGAGCGCAGCGCTCGGGCTCGACACCGCGTCTCGGGGAGGAGCGGCTGGACGTGAGTGTGGGCAGGGAGCGAAGGTCGTGGCATGCCCATTGACCGTCTCATGCGCATCCACAGCCCTGAGTCCCTAGCGAGCGGGGAGAGGGTCCTCAGCCCCGAGTTCACGGCGATGAGCAAGCGGGTGCTGCGGGCCACCGAGCTTACGTCGCGCCTCAACGTCCTGCCCTTCGAGGACGAGGTGGGCAAGGCCGCCCTGTTCGAGCAGCTCCTGGGCCGACCGCTCCCGAAGAGGGTCACGATCCATCCGCCCTTCTACACGGACCACGGCCTCCATCTGGAGCTGTCCGAGCGTGTGTTCATCAATCAGGGCTGCACGTTCCTCGACTACGCCGGCATTCGGCTGGGCGAGGGTGTGATGGTCGGCCCGAAGGCCACGTTCATCACCGTCAGCCATCCGGTGGACCCGGGCGATCGGCGGCTGTACCTCACGGGCGCACCCATCGACGTGGCGGAGAACGTGTGGATTGGCGCGGGCGCGACGATCATGCCCGGGGTCCGTATCGGGCGCGACGCCGTGGTCGCGGCCGGTGCGGTCGTCGTCGACGACGTGCCCGCGGCGAGCCTGGTGACCGGCCCCAAGGCGACCGTTCGCCGACGGTGGTGATGCACGCTGTTGGGTGCCGGGCCCTTGTCGCTTCACACCAGCGGAGTTCCAGTCGCGCGGGCGAGCTCGTCGAGCAGGCTGCTTTGGAACTCCGGATCGTGGACCGATGGATGCTCCTCGGCCCGTTGTTGGTGGTGCCAGTAGCCACCGGTCGTGCGCGCTTCCGCGGCATCGCTGGTGGCCAGCCACTCCTGGGTGAGATGGCCGAGTCGCAGGTCATCCGGCGCGTTGGGCCCCCCCATCTTGGTGGGCACCCAGCCCGGGTCGACGGAGTTGCTGATGACCTCAGGCCAAAGGCGTGCGACAGCGGCGGCGAGCGCGGTGACGAAGAGCTTGCTGTCCGAATAGGAGCCGGTGGCGCGGCGTCCGCTCCAGTCCATTCCGTCGAGGGTTGGACGTCCGCCTCGGTGCATGCCGCTGCTCACGTAGATCAAGCGCTTCGGACGTTGGATGAGGGCGGTGAGTACGTACGGTGCGACGACGTTCACGGCCAGCACCGACGGGCCCGAGTAGACGCCTGCGTTGTGGATCACTGCGTCCATGGGGCCGAGTGCGTTCACCTGGTCGGCGACGTCGCGGGTCTGCTGGAGGTCGGCGAGGTCGCCAACGACGGCGAGCGCTCCTCGTGCCACGAGCTCTTGCACGGCGGAGAGACGCTGCGGGTCACGCACGTGAAGAACAACCTGATGCCCCTCGGCGAGAAGCGTGTCCACGGTGTAGCGACCGAGTCCGTCCGCAGAGCCGCTTACGAAGATGCGTGTCATGAGCTACCCACCCAGGCTCGCGGTGTCGATGACGGACCGATACTTGACGTCATTTTCAGCATCCGCTCGCAGGCGTATTCGATTCACAGGAGGGGGATGAAATCGATATCGCCGACGAGTCCCCTTTCTGCGCAGGAGTCTAATCTCTCCTGCGTCTCCTTGATACAGCCCCCCACGAGCACCAACGCGCTCGGCGCCGACGAAGTCGTCGTGTCACGCACTGCGAGCGAGATGGACGCGCACGTGGCGAGCTTCGAGCTCATATGTCCTCCTCCAGCGAGCCGAAGCGGGCGAGCACCTTGTTCGGCGGGAGTGTATTGGATGCGGCCGCGCCCCAGGTGTCCGCGACCGGTAGAACATTGTTCGCAGTCTTTCTCTCGTTCGGATGAGGTCACCCATGCATCGGGGTTCCTGTTTGTGCGGCGCGGTCCGCTTCACCGTGGAGGGCGAGTTGCCTGGCCCTGACGCCTGCCACTGCGGTCGGTGTCGCAAGCACTCGGGCCATTATTTCGTCTCGACCGACGTGCCGCGCTCAGCGGTCACGATCGAAGGCGAGGACACGATCCGCTGGTTCCAGTCGTCCGAGAAGGCGCGTCGCGGCTTCTGCTCTGTCTGCGGTTCGTCGCTGTTCTGGGATCCGCTCCAACGCGACTGGATTGGAATCGCGATGGGCGCCTTCGACACGCCTACCCACACCCGCATCGCGGTCCACGTCTACATGGCCGACAAGGGCGACTACTACGACGTCGCGGACGGGGTGCCGCGGTTCGACACGATCCCGCCCAAGCCGCATTGACCACACGTCGCCCGGCTCCTCCCATTCGGCGACACGCCCCGGCATGGCGCCTGGGTGCGCTGACCGTCTGGAGGCAGGCCCATGCCCCGGAAACGGCGGAAGCGAGGGGCGAGTTCGCACGCTTTCGAGAGGATGCGGGTCGATTCCACGCAACGGTGGCGCAGGGCCTGTCTCTTCCAGTCAGCAGGGGGGCAAGGGTGCTCCCCGAAGACTCCTGGAAGGACGACATGAAAGCGGCGACACGGTACCTGGTGCTTCTCTCCATGCTGGTGGTGGGCTGTGGTGACGCGACCGAAGGGGAGGTGGACGGGGAAGGGGACGGAGGCGGCTCGGAGTCCGCGCTCAAGTGTGACGCCGTGGGTTGGTGCTCCACGTGGGATGCGGACGGCGCGGAGGTGACGGATGCTCCCCCGCTGAATGGGGGGACGCTGAGCGACGGCCTCTATCGCAGGGAGCGCGGTTCCAGCTATCCGTTCGCCATGCTGGTGAAGGGGAAGTCCATCCTCTTGATTGAGGCGGACTGGAGGAACGATCTGGGGACTTGGAAGGTGGAGAACGGCCGTCTGGTCATGACCATGACGAGCCGCTGCTCCAACACCGAGAATGAAACTTCGAACGACCCCTGGACCTGGACCCACGCCTTCGCGGTCAAGAACGGCGTCCTCTACACGCAGGACCTGACCTGGGAAAGGCCCACCGTCGCCTGGCGCAAGGTGGAGTCGCTGTGTGATGAGTCCGCCTCTTTCAAGTGCATGGTGAGCAACTGCGCCTGTGAGTTCACGAGGAACACGCCCCTCCTGGGGCAGAAGAGTTGTTCCTGAGCGCGGACATCACGGGCTTCGAGTGAGGGTAGATTCCCCGTCACGCAGGGGCTCCACCCGGAGGAGGCTGACGCGTGCACGAGTACGATTTGATCGCGGACTGGTATGCATCCCAACGCACAGGCCCCACGGGTGTCCCGGAGGTGACCGCGCTCGCGGCCTCACTTCCGGCCGGCGCCTCGGTGCTGGACGTCGGCTGCGGCACGGGACTGCCGCTGACGCGGGTGCTGCTGGAGCACGGCTGCCATGTGATGGGCGTGGACAGCTCCCGCGAGCTGCTGGCGCGATTTCAAGCGAACTTCCCCCACGTGCCGGTGCTCTGTGCGCCCATCCAGTCGTGTGAACTTCAGGCGCGGACGTTCGACGCCGCGATCGCGTGGGGGGTCCTGTTCCACCTGCGCCACGAAGAGCAGGAACACGCGATCGCCAACATCGCGAGGGCATTGAGACCTGGCGCCGCGTTCCTCTTCACCTCGGGCGACGTCCACGGCTCCATCGACGGCGAGCCGATGAATGGCGTGCCGTTCCGCTATCACTCGTACAGCGTCGACGGGTATCGCGACCTGCTGCGCGCGCACGGGCTCACGCTGGAAGCGACGCACACGGACCCAGGCGGGAACGTCTACTTCCTGTCGCGCAAGACTGGATGAGGCGGCTTCTCGCCATCCGCGACACCCGCTCCATGAACCCGGTGATCATGTTGAGCGCACTCTTCGACGAGTTGTAGGCGACGCCGTAGTCCTGTGCCTCTCCCCAATCCGGTCGCCGCGTTGAGCGAGTCTTGGGCAGGCACAGCGGCGCCGAAGCGGTGAAATCGCCCTTCGGCGCAACTCCAACCATGGCGTGGCCCCACCCACGGAGACCTGGATGCGCGCCTCCCTCACGAACTGGAAGGCGCGCATCAGGGACTCCGTCAATTCAGTACACGACCACTGAGGCGTAGATGCTGGTGCCGTTCGTGTAGGCCACCAGGGCGCCGCCGTTCGACGGGAGCGCCGCGACCGCTGGCGCGGCGCCTGGCCCCACCGTCCTGGCATCCGTGGTCAGGATCGTGGCGGCCCCCACGAGCATCCGGTCCAACTGGATGTCGCCCGTCCCCCGCTGGGTGGCGATGTAGCCGTTGCCGAGCGCATCCGCGTCAATCGTCCGGAAGGAACCGGGACCGACGTCCGTGGGCAGGCCGGGCACTTGGGTGCTCGTCCCCGGCGCGGACATTGGGATGACGTCCACGTTGTTATCCCCGTTGGAGCCCGTGGTGTAGATGAAGCCGTTGGAGCCCGTCCAGTCCGAGAAGAAGGCCTGCCCCGGCGGGGAGCTCAGCGGGCCGAAGGTGGTCCCCTGGTCGCTGCTGCGGCGGATGCGGAAAGAGGGGTCGTCGCTCACCGAGAAGACATCTCCGCTGATCTTGTCCACGATGACGTCGAAGAAGGCATTGCGCTGTTCCACGTCCGTCACGCTGAAGTCGTTCGCGCCTCGCGCGAAGTTCCGGAGGACGCGCACCCCCGCGGAGCCTTGCGAGACGCAGATGTAGAGGGCGTCGCCCCTGGAATCCAGACTGACGGTCGGGTTGGCCGCCGAGCTGAGGACTCGCGGCGCATCCCAGGTTGCTCCCGCGTCGACGGTCCGGGTGAATATCACCGTGCCCGCACTGGTGGCCGCGACGTAGGCGACCCCCGTGGGGCCGCCTTCAATCGCGACTTCAGCCGCGTTGGTGATGCCCAGGGGCGTGGGCCCCACCCAGGTGTGGCCACGGTCCACGCTCACGCTGACATGGACCGCGCCACCGCACCTCATGACGGCGTAGAAGCGCCCCAGTGCATCCACCGCCACCTTGCGCCCCGTGTTCGTGTTGGCCGTGGTGCAGTTCAGGGTCCCGCTGATGAGCGTGGGGGGCACATTCGTAAAGGCATCCAGTTGGCACGCGGCGTCGCAGCCATCCCCGGGGGTCGTGCCGCCATCGTCGCACTGCTCTCCCGCCACGCTGTCGACCAGACCGTCGCCGCACACCTCCACGCCCTGGCAGTCCGCTCGGCAGCCGTCCCCCGCAGCGCGGTTGCCGTCGTCACACACCTCACCCGAGTCGACGAAGCCGTCGCCGCAGACAGGCGGCCCCCGGACGGTGATGGTGACCGTGGCGGTATTGGAGGCAAGCGCGCCGTCGCTGGCCTCGAAGGTGAACTGGTCCTGCCCCTGGAAGTCAGCGGCCGGCGTGTAGAGCACCTGGGCGCCCGTCCCGGACAGGGTTCCGTGAGTGGGAGCCGTCACGGTGAACGTGAGCGCATCCCCTTCCACGTCCGTGGCCGTCAACGTGATGGGCGTCGACGTGTTGTAGTTCACCGTCACCGCGGCGGAGGCGGCCACGGGCGCGTCGTTGACCGGAGTCACGGTGACCGTGATGGTGGCCGTTGCCTGCTTCTTGCCGTCGGAGACCGTCACCTGGAAGGTGTCCTCTCCGGCGAAGTTCGCGTTCGGGGTGTACGTCACCGACGCCCCCGAGAGCGTGAGCGTGCCATGGCCAGGCGTGGTGTAGGAGAAGGCAAGCGCGTCGCCATCCGGGTCCGTCGCGGGGATGGTGATGTTCACCGAGGTGTCCTCGGGGGTGGTCGCGTGGACGTCCTCGACCGTGGGCGCTGAATTGTTGTCGCAAACGCTTGGCTGCCCCGTGCAGGTGTAGCCCGGCTCCACCTGGCAGACGCTGTTGCAGCCGTCTCCGGAGAGCTGGTTGCCGTCGTCACAGGTTTCGGACCCGGCGGACACCCCATCACCACAGAAGGGTCGCAGCGACGTCTCCACCGCGTCCACCAGGTAGAGCGCGAGCACCGCGCCCCTCAGGCGCACGTAGCGATAGGGCACGTTCCCCGGGTACGTCGCCACCGCGACATGTGTCCCCAGGCCCAGCTCCACCAGGCGCAACGAGCTGGAGCCAACGAATGTCCCATCCGCCTTCAGGAAGTCCACCTGGGCTACCAGCGCCAACGACAGGCCCTGGTAATAGACGCGCAGGTCGCCGGTGCCTTCCTCGCCCTGGCCCAGGTCCAGCACCAGTGCCGCGTTGAGCAAGCCCAGCAGGGTCGCGGCCTGCCCGTCCGGAGCGCCCAGCGCCGCGCTCGCGTTGAGCACCGTCGCCGTGGTGCCCGACGCCACGGCGTCCGCATACGGGTCCCACGTCAACAAGGCTTCCGGGCGCTCACGCGTCAATGCCCCGTCGTCCTCTTGCGACACCCCCTCCTCCAGAGGACGTATCTTTTCCTCCAGGGGCTCCACACCACACGCCCCCAGCGACAAGGCCAGCGTCAGGCCCAGCCCCCACGACCACAGCACACCAGAACGACTTCGCATCGAGTGTCTCCCCACGAGGAGCAGGATGAAGCCCGGAATGGACCGTCCCCTCTCATGGAATGCACGACACCACTCCACGCTCCCGACAGCTCGGCGCACAACACGCGGATGGCCGACGTCGTCCTATCACCCGCCGACAAGCGCTTGGGGGGCATGGACTCAAAGTCCCTGACGTGCATCCTTCAGCAACTCCCGCAGCGGCCTGGCGTTGGACCGCGTCGTCTGCCTCAAGAAATAGCGTTGCGTGAATGAAGATCCCGGGTCCCCGTCATGAAGGACACAGTGCGAGGGGGCGGCGAGCGCTGCCCCTCCACTGGAGACCTCCATGAAAAGGAGAAGTCCCATGTTCGCGGTTCGCAGTGGCTCCGAGGCTGGTCGTGCGCGTGAAGACCGAGCGTCCGCGAAGGGCAGGGGATGGGCAGCGCTCGCGCTGCTGCTCCTGCCGATGACGGTGGCGGCGGGACCGGGCCCGAACTACCGCTGGGACGAGTCGCGCAACCGCCCCGGGCCCAACCGCTGCCACGATGCCTCGCAGTGCGATGGCGCACGCACGTGCAGCCCCGCGGGCTGGTGTCAGGGCGAGGCGCGCCCCTCGCCGCCCCCTGGGCGTTCGGAGTGGGGCCATGGCCGGGGAGAGACGCGTCCCCAGCGCAGCACCTCCATCCGCAGCAAGCTCGCGGGGCTCGTCATCGACATCGAGGGTGCCAACCGCTCGCCCGGCGCGGGGCTCGTCGCCTTCCGGGCCAAGTCCAACCGCGAGGGCAATGACAACCAGATGTGGGAACTGGTGCCCACGCAAGGTGGCTACCTCATCCGCAGCCGGCTCAACGGGCTCGTGCTCGACGTGGAGGGGGCCGACAAGGCCGAGGGAACCCGCGTGATCACGTGGGAGGCCCACGGCGGACTCAATCAGGTGTGGAAGCTCGTGCCCGGTCGCGTCCGCGGCACCTACTTCATCCAGAGCCAGCTCAACGGCCTTGTGCTGGATATCGAGGGCGGCAGGACCGATGGCTCGGGGCGGCTCATCACCTTCCCCATGCATCGCAACGGGCCGGCGGACAACCAGCTCTGGCGGCTGGACCTCTGACCCCATCGCCCCGGGTCACCGGCACGTGACCCGCTGGGGCAGGCCCTGTCCTACGCCCGAAAACAGTGGGACGCCCTCACCCGATTCGTCTGCGACGCGCGCCTGCCCTTGGACAGCAACCGCAGCGAGGCTGCGTTGAGAAAGGCGGCCCTGGGCAGTTGGCCGGACGGTTACAGCCCAGACTCGGGGAGGGGCTCGACCCTGGCTGGCCCGCAGGGGCCCGGCCTATGCCTCCGCGAGCGCCCGGCGATGGATGGCCACCCAGAAGTCCGCCGCCTGGCGCGCGCCGTCCAGCAGGGGCTCGGGGCCGTGCGCACCGAGCGACTCGCAGAGCGCCTGGGCCCGCGCGCCGTGCTCCACGTCCACGTCCAGGTGCACGAGCAGGAAGCGCGCCCGCGTCCTGTCCAGGCCGAGCCGCCCCAACCCCTGGCGTGTGTCGCCCCCGAGGTGCCGCGCCACGCCCTCCAGCACGTACAGCGCGCCGAGGAACGAGAGCTGGCGCTCCGCCGGGATGCCTTCCCAGAAGGCGTGGAACGCGGAGACCTCGCGGGGCGTGGCGTCCGACGGCGTGCGCCCGAAGGCCGCGAGGTCCGCCTTCGCGAGCTGGTAGTGGGACTGCTCGTCCGCCGCGAGCTCCGCGAAGAAGGCCTTCAGCTCGGGGAGCGTGGCGCGCTCGGCCGCGAGCCGCAGCCGGTCTCCACTGCGCAGCGTGTAGTGGTACATCATGTCCAGGAAGGCCACGTACCGCTCGGGCGTCACGGCCGGCAGCCAGCCCGCGACCTGCCGGGCCATGCCCACGGTGAGTGCCTCCAACCGCTCCCGCATCGACACCATCTCAGTCCCTCCGGGTTGAAATCAGTCCGCCCAGGGTGCGCCGCGCGTGCGCGAGGTGCGGCGCCGCGCGCTCCAGGCCCAGCTCGTCCACCGCCACGACCCCCGCGTCCAGGAAGCCCTCGCCGCCCAGGCCCCGCCCGCACGCCGTGGGCACCGCGCGCACGTCCACGGGGCACAGGGGGCCCCCCGCGTCCCGCGCGAGCGCGAGCTTCAGCACCGCGCCCGTCTGGCACGCCCGCGTGGGCATGATGCTCAGGAAGTTGCCGAGCGAGTACGCGATGAGCCCCACTCGCGGCGGCCCTCCCCGGCGCACCTGCGCGGGGCACGTGGGGTCCCCGCCGTCGATGGAGACCAGCTCCACGGGCTGCAGCACGTGCGGCGAGGAGCCCAGGAGGATGTCCGCCCCGCGCTCGATGAGGCGGTAGGCGTGCTCGCGCTGGAGGGACTCGGGCCAGTACTCGTACTCGAAGCCCCAGTGCGGCATGAGCACCACGAGGTCCGGCCCCACCGCGCGCGCCGCGTCAATGAGGGCGCCCAGCCGCTCCCAGTCGGGCGCATGCAGCGGGTTGCCCAGGCGCGTCACCGGAACGCCCTCGGGCGGCGCCCCCGCGAGGTGGTTGATGTCATACGTCACCGCGGCAATGCCCAGGCGCACCCCGGCCACCTCCAGGCCCGCCACCGCGTCCTCCGCCCGGGGGCCTCCGACGCAGCGGTGCTCCGGGCGGGCCAGCACGCTCTGGCGCGTGCGCTCCAGCCCTTCCGCGCCCTGGTCCAGCGCGTGGTTGTTGCACAGCGAGAACACGCGGTGGCGCGCGGTGCCCTCCCACGCGTCCAGGTAGCCCGGCGGCGCGTTGTAGTGGAGCGTCTCGTAGACAAGCCGGGGCACGGGCCGCGCCGGGTCCACGGGCGTCTCCAGGTTGGCGAAGGCCACGTGCGCGTCCGCCATCAGCGCGCGCACGCCCGGGGAGAGGGCCTCGCGGAAGCCGCTGCGAATCCACATCACATCGCCCACGGCGCACAGGTTGAGCGCCGCGGGCGCGTCGGGCTTCCAGCTCCCGGAGGCGAGGTGCCGGGCGACGCGCGCGAAGTGCTCGACGTCCTCGGTGCGGCGCGGCTCGGGGACGTGGAGGAGGCTCTTGGCGATGTAGCGCAGGTTGAGGTCCCAGCGGGACAGCGGCCAGCGGCCGTCCTCGTAGCGGATGTCCGCGTACAGCTGGCGCAGGGCGTTCATGGGCGCTTTCGTTCCAGGGTGACGAGCCGCACGTCCTCGTCCACGACGGTGGGCCCGGCGAGCAGCGCGCGTCCCATGACATCGAGGTAGCTGTCGAAGACGGGGGCGCCGCGCGCGAGCAGCCCGGGGCGCAGGTGGGTGTGCAGCCTCGCGAGGTTGTAGCCGGGCACGCGCGGATAGAGGTGGTGGTCCAGGTGGTAGTTGAGCCCGTTCCAGAGGAAGGTGACGAGCCGCGTGCCGCGCACCGTCGTCGCGGTGTGGAAGCGGTCCCCGCGCCACGTGTTGGCGTAGTGGTCCGCGATGGACTTGAGGCCGTTGAGGGGGCTGGCGAAGAGCACCGGCAGCAGCCAGCACTCCACCGCGCCGGGGACGAGCCCGTGCCGCGACAGCAGCCAGAAGAGCCCCGCGTAGAAGCCCGCGTAGCAGAGCAGCACCGCGCCATGGCGGCGCAATCGCGCGCGGGAGAAGTGCTGCAGCGGATAGAGGACGTTGAAGTAGATGAGGCTCAGCGGGATGCCGAGCAGCACGGTGGCGTAGAAGAGCGCGCACAGCCCGAGCGAGCGGCGGCCCGCGTTGTAGGCGTCAGGGTCCTTCTTTGTCCGGTTCCAGCGGTGGTGCGCGAGGTGGTCATGGCGCATGGGCTCGTAGGCGATGCCCACGAGCAGGCTGAGCGCGTTGCCGAAGAGGCGGTTCTGCCACGGCCTCGGGAAGAGATTGTCGTGCCACGCGTCGTGGTCGAGCTGGATGAGCCCCATCACCGCCCCACCCGCCAGCATCCACAGCGGCAGCTTCACCCAGACGCTGCCCGCGTGGGCAATGGCCACGGCCGCCGCGCCCCAGACACCCAGGTGCAGCGCCGCCATGCCCACCGCGCGCAGAGGACGGATGCGGAGCAGCTCCACCAGCTCGGCGCGGGAGAGGCCGGGCTCCGGGGGCGCGGCGCCGGGCGAATCAGCGGGACGCGAGAGGGCTGGCGGCATGGCGCGTCAGAAGTAGCGAGGTGCGCGCTGGCAATAGCGCGCGTAGGGCTCACCGAGGCGGTCCGCGAGGAACCGCTCCTCCTGGAGCACCAGTTGATGGAAAAGCCCCCCGAGCGCCGCACAGGCGCCCAGCGTCACCACGGACGGAGCCCAGAGCGAAGCCCCTACGAGGTACAGGTAGGAGAACACGTAGATGGGGTTGCGCGAGTAGCGGTGGAGTCCCCCCTCGTGCAGTTCGGGCCGGGCCTCCCCCGCGTCCACGCCGATGCGGAACGCCGGGCCCATTGCATACTGGGCCCACAGCATGCCCATGAGCCCCACGACACCGAGCACCCAACCCGCGAGCGGAGGAATGGGCAGCAGCGGCCGTCCCCAGGACATGGCGGACCACGCGGGCCAGAACGCGGTCGCGAGCACGGAGCCGGCCCAGAGCAGCGAGACGCCGCTGATGCGCCGCGTGACGCGCGTGTGCGCGGAATCCGCCGCCGCGCTCCGGTAGGCCAGCGGGCTGCGCCCGAAGCGCAGGCGGTAGACGAGGCTGGAGCCCAGGTGCCCCGCGAGCACGTGCAGGCAGATGAAGCCCAGGTACACCCCGGGCGCCTCGCGCAGCCCCATCATGGCGCGAGCACCTCCGCCCGCAGGCCGAAGCCCGAGGACGCCCACCCGGCGACGCGCTCCGTGAAGTCGCGCAACTCCTCGCGCGTCCAGAGGCCCTCGAAGGCCGCCGTGTTGATGTTGAGCGTGTCCGCGAACGACAGGCCCGTGGCGCCCCAGGTGGCCGTGTGGCTGCGCATGGAGCGGATGCGCAGCGGCGCCTCCGTGAAGTGCTTGTCCATCCGTCCCAGGTAGGTGACGACGAGCGTGTTCGTCCGGGGCTCGGCGATGAGCCCGGGACGCGCGTTCTTGCGCAGCACCCGCGCCGGCGCGAGCCGGGCCACCGCCATGCACTCCAGCGCCGTCGTCCAGTGCACGCCCTCATCGAGCACCCGCTGCACCTCGGAGCGGAGGAAGCGGGCCAGCTCGCGCGGGGCCTCCAGCCGGGCGCGGACCTCCTTCAGGGAGAGCTCAATCGGCACCGTGGAGCAGCCATTGCCCAGCGTCCGCCCGAGCCCCAGCGTCCGCCGCAGGTCCACCGGCATGCGCAGGCGGATGAGTCCGTCCGCCGGGGACTCTCGCAGCGCCACACCCGCGAGCAGCGCGGAGAAGAAGACCTCCGACGCCTGGAGGTCCGTGTCGCCCTGGGGAAGCGTGAGCCGCGCCGTGGCCGAGAGCGCGTGTCCGGCGGTGTCACCACTTCGGCGCAGCCCCATTCCCCGCTGCGCCAGGAGCCGCCGGCGCGGACTCGTGAGCCCCAGCACCACGCCCGGCTGGCGCAGCGCCGCGAGCAGCACCTTGCCATCCGTGAGCGTCGAGGGCTCCAGCGGGCGCGACTCCGACCCGCGTCCCGCGCAGAGCAACCACAGCCGCTCCAGCAGGTGCGCCAGCGCCTTCGCGTCCCCGATGGCGTGGTGCAACTGGATGCCCAGCAGCCAGGGCCCCTGGGCCGCGTCCACCATGGGATGCAAGTGCAGCCGCAGCGGCACGTCGCGCGTGAGGTCCACCCGCGTGTTGATGATTCGCGCTACGGCGTCGGGCTCGGACAGGGGCTCTGCGCCTTCCACCAGGGCCGCGTCCACCTCCGCGTCCCCGCGCACGGCGGGCACCCATGCGCGGCGCGCGTCGTTCCAGGCCACGTTGAGGCGGTCGCTCTCCCGCACCAGCGCGCGCAGCCCCCGGCGCAGGAGCGCCACGTCGGGCCTGTCCTCCAGCCGCAGCAGCACCGTGGCCCAGAGGGTGGCGACCTCGCCGTCCAGCCGCGCCATCAACGTGTCTACGAAGTTCGCGCGCATCGCTCCCTCCATCCCGCGAAGAGTTCCCGGGCCCGCGCGCCGTCCAGCCGGGCGCGGCTCACGACTTCGCACGCGGCCCTCGGGTCCGCCACGTATTGGAAGACGAGTTCATCCGGCTCGCGCTGGTGGAGGCGGATGCCCGTCGGAAGAAAGCCGGCCGCGAGGAGCACCGGCGTCCCCTCGGCCACCCGCTGGGGCTCGCCCATGGGCAGGTGGATGAGGTCCACGCGCGCCCGCTCGGACGTGAGCGCCGGGGTGCCCTCCGCGCTGAATCCCACGAGGCCCCGCCGCTCCAGACGCAGCGACGCGTTCCAGTCGAGCGGACGCAGCACGGCGCCCTCCCTCCATGCGCGGCGCTCCAGCGGAGTGAAGGCCACCGACTCCGCGAGCCCCACCCCGGCCAGGATGGACGCGAGCCACTCCCCCCACGGGCCCTCGGGCAGGTAGCGCCGGCGTGGCGGCGGGGGCGCGAGCACCGTCGTCATCGCCAGTGCCTGCATGGGCACGCCCGAGCCCTCCTCCACGCCAATCACCGTCTCGCCCCGCGTGTAGTTGACGACGAGGCCCATGGGCCTCGCCCGCATGAAGCGCGAGGCGTAGCGCTGCGCCATGACGTGCAGCGTGGAGGTGTTCTGGTGCAGGAAGCCCACCCAGCGCCCGAGCCGCTCCAGCAGCGAGCCCCACAGCGCCTCGTGCTCGGCGCGGCCCATGAGGGTGCGGCGGCTCGGCAGCGCCACGGAGAGCCCCGAGTCCAGCGAGTCCCGCCCCGGCTTGCTCCACAGGCCCGTGTGCCACAGCAGCGCCCCCCGCGCGTCGAACTCGCCGAGGCTCAGCAGCGCCCCGTCCCTCCAGAGCCGCACGGCTCCGCCGGGCTCGTAGAGGAACGGGTAGGAATACGTCTCCGCGTAGCGCGCGTGAAGCAGCTCGCGGAAGGCCGGCTCATCGGGCGCGGCCAGCCAGCGCGTGTGCTCGCTGGGGTTGGCGGCGCGAAGGTCGTCCATCAGGGAAACAGCTCGGTCCCGGCCCATGTGCGCTAGCAATGCATCCTTGAGGCCAGCCGGGAAGGCCCCGCTCCCGCCCGGACGCAACCTCGCTCGCCCAGCCCTTCGTGCAGCGCCTGGCACACGGGTGTGAAGCCCCCTGCACAGCCGAGGCGCATCAGAGGGATGGGGGCCCTGTTGAGGGGGAGGGACGAAACCGGGGCAACTTCAAGATGGCTTCCATCCCGCGCACATGCGGCTTGCAGGGCGCACCCCATTCTCCGGATCATGACGGAGCAGGCCACATGGCCCGACGACCCATCGCGGGGGAGCGGGCCTGGCGCTTGAGCGAGGACAGACCGTGGAATTGCGACACCTCTCCGCACCCGCCTGGTCGGCGTTCAAATCCTGGCTGCTCAAGTTGCACGGCGTTCCCATCTCCCACCTCCGGCTCCTGACCGGTGGCTGTCCGGCGGAGGAGCTGCCCGCGCTCGCGAAGGAACTCAAGCGCGTGCGGTCCGACTTCAAGAAGCGCCCCAACGAGGTCTCGGCCCCCGCGGATGAGCGCCTCCGGACGGACTACGCGGCGCTCGGTGTGCCCTGGTCCGCGTGGAGCGAGGTGGCGCGCGAGGTCCAGCGCGACCTGAAGCGCAAACGGTACGCGCGCTGGACGGGGGTGGATGCGCTCGAGTTTCCCGAGGGGCCTTCCGCCGAGGACCTGGTGACCGTCTTGTTGTTCGGAGGCGTGGAGCAGGCACTCCCCCATCTGCTGCGCCGCGCGTCGCTCGCCGCGGGCTCGCTCGAGGCGCTGTGGTGCCGCTGGCTGGCGGGTGAGCCGCTCGAACCCGAGACGCTGCGCTCGTTCGCGGGTGCGCCGGAGCGACTCGCCGAGCCCCTCTACACGCCAGGCATCGGGGAGGTGCTGCCGCTGTTCTTCGTCGAGCCCGACCCCGCGCGCGCCGAGCGGGCGCTGGAGGTCGCCTCGGCCCAGATGGGCTCGTCCCGGTCGCGACCGTTGATGGACTTCCTGCGCTCGCTGCTCGGCTTGTGGCGTCAGGACACTTCGGTGGAGGAGGTGAGGGCGCGCTTCGATACGAGTGTCGCGACCGTCTCGCCCTCCGAGGTCGCCCAGCTGTGCGCGCCCGCCTATCTGTATTGGCGATACATCGAGGCACTCCCCCCGCACGCGCTGCTGGAGCGGGTGGGCTCGCGTCTTGAGCGCATCGCCGTGCCTGCCCGGGTCGCCGATGTCCAGCCCGTCATGGAGGCCCTCACCGCGCTCGAGGAGCTGACGGCCATGGGCCTGGGCCTCCGCGTGGAGCAGCGGCCCGGGGAGGTTCTCCTCTCCGCACAGGAGCCGGAGACTGGGGGAGGGGACGAGTTCCTGTAGCGCTGCCGTTTGTCCCTGCCTCGCCTGCGCCGTTCCCGCTTAGACGCCCTTCGTTGAAGCCCGGCAGGCCTCCATGGGGGGGCTTGCCGGGCGGGCTCAAGGGCGCGATGGACCTCACGCCGCCTTGGGCTGCGGCAGGTCCCCGAGGTCCCCGACGGGCACCGCCGCGTGGGCCGCGTCCACGTCCAGGTGGAACTGCCGGCGCACCTCCTCCAGCGGCACGCTCCACAGCTCGTTCCAGTCCACGCCGAACAAGGGCCGGCTCCGCTTGCCGAGCAGCCACCCCCGCGCCACCTCCGACACCAGCGCCTGCCCCTCGTTGAGCCGGTAGAACAGCGTGTGCAGGAACCCCACGCTCACCAGCGCGAAGCTCAGCGGCGTCCAGAGCTGCGCGATGTAGAAGGCCTGCAAGCCAATCTCACCCTTCACGTCCGTCCCGAACCCCGTGAGGACGTGCCACAGGTCATGCGTCTGCTCCATGTGGATGCGGAACTTGGCCGTGTTCGTGGGGGCCACCGGCGTGTGGTACGTGTCCTCCTGCTTCAGCCCCCACACCTCCATCTGGTCCGCGAACACCCGGCCCAGCGTTCCGGGGGGCAGGGTCTTCATCGCCTTGAGGTCCACCCGGATGTGCTTGAGCGGCTCGGTGAAGAGCCGCACCGCCTCCGGCCGCTTGCGCAGCAGCGGCACCGTGTCCAGCGGATCCTCCCCATCCATGTCGTCCCCCAGCGCCAGCACCAGGTCCAACCGCGTGGGGTCGCGGATGAGCGTGACGAACACCCGCAGGAACTTCACCGTGTTGATGACCTTCTTGAACATCTCCGCGTCTCCTGTCCGACAAGGGAAAAAAGGGGAAGCCTCACGCGGGCCGCAAGCGCATCAGCGGCCGCTCGATGAGGACATGCAGCACCAGCGACACCCACAACGTCAGCCCCAAGGACATCGCGCTCAGCTGGAGCAATGACACACTGGCCGCGCCGCCAAAGGTCATGGAGCCGTACAGGCCGAAGATGATGAGCGGATGCACCAGGTACGCCGCATAGGACAGCTGCGCGATGGGCCGCAGCGCCCGCCAGGCCAGGACGCGGCCCAGCACCTGTCCCCCGCCAGCCTTCGCCTGGATGAGCAGCAACAGCGCCGCCGCGCCCACCCCGAACAGCGTCCGGTACAGCGTCAGGTACAGCGTGCCCTCCACCGGCCCCCATTCCCCCGAGAACGTCCGGGGCGCCATCAGCACCCCCAGGGTCCCCAGGGCCAGCACCAGGATTCCATGGGCCAGCACCGGCGCCGCCCGGAGTCGCTCCGCCACCCGCGTCCTGCCCAGCAGGTAGGCCACCAGCACGCCCGCGAGGATGGGCGTGTAGCGGGTGTAGGGCTTGTCATAGATGCTGTTGAAATACCGCTGCCCCGCGTCCCCCTGCATCAGCGGGTCGATGGTGAACGGCATGGTGAAGCCATGCCGCACCACCAGGGCATGCTCGATGCCCACCCCCAACAACAACAGCGCCGCCATCACCCAGACCGCGTGTCTGCGCGTGCCCACCACCAGCCAGAAGAAGGGGAACACCAGGTAGAACTGCTCCTCGATGGCCAGCGACCAGGACCAGATGACCGCCTGCTCCGACACCGGCAGGAAGTTGTTGAGATAGAGCACGTTGGCCCAGGCGTTCTGGTGGTTGGGCGCGCGGCTGGCCACGTACAGCAGGAGCACCGCCGCGTAGGCCGGCATCAACCGCAGGAAGCGCCGCCAGTAGAAGGTGGGGATGCGCACGCGCCCCGTCTGCTCCTGCTCGTGCATCAGGATGCGGGTGATGAGATAGCCGCTGAGCACGAAGAACAGGTCCACTCCATGGTCCCCCCGGAGCACCCAGCCGCGCAGCGGGTCCGCCTCCACCGCCAGGAACAGGCGCTCGAACTCGCCGCGGTCCATGAAGACGCCGGTGAGCTGGAAGACGTGGAACAGGATGACCCAGAGGATGGCCAGCGCCCTCAACCCATCCACCGGGCGGCTGTGCGCCGGGGGCGCGGCGAACAATTCGATGAGGCTCGCCCGGAGCGAGAACGCCCGCCCCATCCGCTGGAGCAGGGAGGGGGCGGGCTCGCCCGGGAGGGCCGGTGATGGAAGGGGCATGTCGCGGTTTCTCTGAGGTTGAGGCGGCGGTCCGACCCCCGATGACAGCCGGGGTCGTCATCCATACGCCCAAGCGGGAAAACATTCGGACCGGGAAATAAATGCGAAACGCCATTGAAGAATATTTCGACGCACCGCCGTACAGCCAGCAGACCCTCTGCAAGGCATCGGCGAAACGTGGACGAGACGAATCGAGCAACGTGGCTGTTGACCCAGGCGGACCTGCGCCGGTTGGTGGGCGCGGTGGGCGTCGACAACCTCATGGATGAAGTCATCCATGACCTGACGGAGGCCTTGCGCGGGTTCGACGCGGAGCGCATCGACGTGCGCAAGCGAGAGGGTTTCGCGCTCGAGCACGCCGGGAGGACGGGAGTGCTGGAGTGGATGCCGGTGATGCGGCGGGGAGAGACGGTCACCATCAAGGTGGTGGGCTACAACCCGGACAACCCCGCGGAGCATGGGCTGCCGACCATCATCGCCACCAACAGCGTCTATGATTGCCGCACCGGGCACCTCCAGGTGGTGGTGGACGGCGTCTTCGCGACCGCGCTGCGCACGGGCGCGGCGTCCGCGGTGGCCAGTCAGATCCTCGCGCGGCCGGACAGCCGCGTCCTCGGGCTGGTGGGCTGCGGGGCGCAGGCGGTCACCCAGTTGCACGCGCTCAGCCGGGTCTTCACCCTGGAGCGGGTGCTGGTGTTCGACACCGACAAGGACGTGGAGCGCTCCTTCGCCCAGCGCGTCGCCTTCCTCCACCTGGACGTGCGGCGGGTGTCGCTGGAGGAGTTGGAGGCCCAGTCCGACATCATCTGCACCGCGACGTCCGTGGCGGTGGGCGCGGGCCCCGTCATCACGGGCCAGGGATTGAAGCCCCATGTGCACATCAATGCCGTGGGTTCGGACCTGCCGGGCAAGACGGAGCTGCCCCGGAGCTTCCTGGAGGACAGCCTCGTCTGCCCGGACTTCCTGCCGCAGGCGGTGGTGGAGGGGGAGTGCCAGCAGCTTCCCCGTGAGCGCATTGGTCCGGAGCTGGTGTCGCTGGTGCAGGCGCCGGAGAAATATGAGGACTGGCGCGGCCGTAGCACCGTGTTCGACTCCACGGGCCTTGCCCTGGAAGACCAGGTGGTGACGCAGACGCTGCTGCGCCATGCGCGCCGGCTGGGATTGGGCACCCGCGTGGACCTGGAGAGTCTGTCCAACGACGTGATGGACCCGTATGGCCATGTGATGACAGACGCGGAGGTCCTGTGCGACGAGCAGGACCTGACGTCGCCGGCCGTGTCCCAGCGGGCCGTGGCCTCCTGACCGGGGCCTCCCTTCAAGAAAGACACTGACGCCCCGGCGCGCCCGCGCGCGTGGGGCCAACGCCTCCATTCCCACCGGAGCGCGGGTGCCCCACCTGGGGCCTTCGCGTCCGCCGA
Organism: Corallococcus sp. CA047B; assembly: GCF_003612065.1. Classification (NCBI taxonomy): domain Bacteria; kingdom Pseudomonadati; phylum Myxococcota; class Myxococcia; order Myxococcales; family Myxococcaceae; genus Corallococcus; species Corallococcus sp. CA047B. Next base: position 11,663 of record NZ_RAWD01000071.1, on the reverse strand, counting down.
ATGGTCAACCCGGGCCGGAGGTCGGCGCGTGCCGCCCCCGGTCCATCCGCAATCAGGAGCCCGCAGCCATGCCGCACTACATGATCCTCGCCCGGTACACGCCGCCGGTCCTCAAGAACCTGCTGAGCAACCCGGAGGCGCTCACCTCGCGCAACGACCACGCCGATGCGTTCTATGGCTCGGTGGGCGGCAAGGTCGTCACCGCCTATTTCATGCGCGATGCCCGGTGGCACTTCATGGTCATCGTGGACTTCCCGGACCACGAGGCCGCCCACGCGGCCATCATGGTGGGGCAGGCGTCCGGCGCCTTCGAGGAAGGCGAGGCCTATCCGCTCACCTCGCTGGAAGAGGCCGTTGGCGCCCTCAAGCGCGCCGGGGCCGCCGGCAAGGTCTTCTACCCGCCGGGCGCCTGAGCGGCGCTCGCCGCACCCTGGCCCGCGCGCGCCCCTGGGCGTCCGCGCGGGCCGTGATGTCACTCCCCACGACTCCGCCCCTTGACGCGTGCTCGCATGACGACTGGCAACCCGGAAGACCTTCTTGATGTGGGACGGCGCGTGCCGACGCTCGTCGCGCTGCTGTCGGCCCGCGCGGCGCGCCAGGGCGCGGACACCGCCTACACCTTCCTGGAGAACGGCGAGCAGGAGTCCGGCCAGCTGACCTACGCCGCGCTGGACCTCCGGGCCCGGGCCATTGCCCAGGGCCTGCGCGCGGCCGGCGCCGAGGGGCAGCGCGCGCTGCTGCTCTACCCGGCGGGGCTGGACTTCCTGGCGGCCTTCATGGGCTGTCTGTACGCGGGCGTGGCGGCGGTGCCGGCCTATCCGCCGCGCGCGACGCGGCACCTGGCCCGGTTGCTGTCCGTGGTGGAGGACGCCCAGGCGACGGTGGTGCTGACCACCACCGCGCTCCTGCCCAACCTCACCCGGGACTCGGCCGCGCTGCCCCGGATGAAGGCGCTGCACTGGATGACCACGGACGACGTGGACCTGGGTCCGGCCTCCGCCTGGAGGCCCCCCGCGTCGCTGTCACCCGACACGCTGGCCTTCCTCCAGTACACGTCCGGCTCCACCGGCGCGCCCAAGGGCGTGATGGTCAGCCACGCCAACCTGCTGCACAACCTGGAGATGCTGCGGCAGGGCTTTGGCCATGATGCGCGGACGCGGCTGGTGAGCTGGCTGCCGCTGTTCCACGACATGGGCCTCATCGCCGTGGCCCTGGAGGCGCTGTACCTGGGCCGCCCCTGCGTGCTGATGCCGCCGGTGGCCTTCCTCCAGTCGCCCATCCGCTGGTTGAAGGCGGTGTCGAAGTACCAGGGCACGTGCAGCGGCGCGCCCGACTTCGCCTATGACCTGTGCGTCGAGAAGACGACGCCGGAGCAGCGCGCGGGGTTGGATCTGTCCTCGTGGCGGGTGGCCTTCAACGGGGCGGAGCCGGTGCGCGCGGCCACCCTGGAGCGCTTCGCCCGGACGTTCGCGCCGGTGGGCTTCCGCCGCGACGCCTTCTACCCGTGCTACGGCATGGCCGAGTCCACGGTGATGATCTCCGGTGGGCTCGCGGACGCGGCCCCGGTGGTGCGCCACGTCTCCGCGCGGGCCCTGGACTCGCACCGCGTGGTGGAGGCCCGGGAGGGGGACGCGGACGCCCGCGCCGTGCTCGGCTGCGGCCGGGCGTGGATGGACGAGCGCATCCTCATCGCGGACCCCGACACGCGCGTGGCGTGCGGCCCGGAGCGGGTGGGGGAGATCTGGGTGGCCAGTCCCAGCGTGGCCCGGGGCTACCTCAACCGGCCGGAGGAGACGGCGGCGACCTTCGGCGCGCGGCTTTCGGGGACCGGCGAGGGGCCCTTCCTGCGCACCGGTGACCTGGGCTTCCTGGTGGACGGGGAGCTGTTCGTCACCGGGCGCCTCAAGGACGTCATCATCGTCCGGGGCCGCAACCACTACCCGCAGGACCTGGAGCACACGTCCGAGCAGAGCCACCCCGTCCTGCGGCGCGGCGGCGCGGCGGCCTTCTCCGTGGAGGTCCTGGGCGAGGAGCGGCTGGTGGTGGTGCAGGAGGTGGAGCGCGTCCACGTGCGCAAGCTGGACGCCCCCGCCGTGACGGCCGCCATCCGTGAGGCCATCCTGGCGCACCACGACCTGCGGCCGCACGCCGTCGTGCTGGTGAAGCCCGCCTCCATTCCCAAGACGTCCAGCGGGAAGATTCAACGCAAGGGCTCGCGCGCGGCCTTCCTCGCGGGGGAGCTGGACGTCGTGGGCGAGTGGCGCGAGCCCCAGGCGCCCACGCCCGTCGCGGCCGGTCCGGCGTCGGGTGAGGTGCGGGCCTGGCTGGTGGCGCGGGTGGCGGAGCGGCTGCGCGTGGCGCCCTCCGCCGTCGACACCCGGGCGCCGTTGTCCCAGCTGGGCCTGGACTCGGCGTCCGCGGTGGGGCTGTCGGGGGACCTGCAGACGTGGCTCGGCCGGCCGGTGTCACCCACGCTCGTCTATGACTTCCCGACGCTGGAGGCCCTGGCGGCGCACCTCACCGGGGGGGCGCCCGCGCCCGCGCCGGGCGCCACCGAGCGGCCCTCGGACATGGAGCCCATCGCGCTCATCGGCCTGGGCTGCCGGCTGCCGGGCGCGGACGACAGCGCATCCTTCTGGCGGCTCTTGCACGACGGCGTGGACGCCGTCACCGAGACGCCCCCGGCGCGCTGGGACGTGGAGCGCCTGTTCCATCGGGCGCCGCCGCCTCCCGGCCGGATGAGCACGCGGTGGGGGGGCTACCTGAAGCAGGTGGATGGCTTCGACGCGGACTTCTTCGGCGTCGCGCCCCGCGAGGCCCGGGGCATGGACCCCCAGCAGCGCCTGCTGCTGGAGGTGGCCTGGGAGGCCCTGGAGGACGCGGGGTTGGCGCCGGACACCCTGGCGGGCAGTGACACGGGGGTCTTCGTGGGCATCAGCAGCGGCGACTACGCGCGGTTGCAGGCCCAGACGCCCGGCGCGCTGGATGCCTACGCGGGCACCGGCATCGCGTTCAGCATCGCGGCCAACCGCCTGTCCTATGTGCTGGACCTCCGGGGGCCCAGCCTGGCGGTGGACACCGCGTGCTCCTCGTCGCTCGTGGCGGTGCACCAGGCGGTGCAGAGCCTGCGGCGGGGCGAGTGCCGCATGGCGCTGGCCGCGGGCGTCAACCTGCTGCTGGCGCCGGACATGACGGTGGCCTTCTCCCAGGCGCGGATGATGGCGGCGGATGGACGCTGCAAGACGTTCGATGCCTCCGCGGACGGCTATGTGCGCGGCGAGGGCTGCGGCGTGGTGGTGCTCAAGCGCCTGCGGGACGCGCAGCGGGACGGGGACCGGGTGCTGGCGGTGGTGCGGGGCTCGGCCATCAACCAGGACGGTCGCAGCAACGGGCTGACCGCCCCCAACGGGCAGGCGCAGCAGGCCGTCCTGCGCGCGGCCCTGGCGGACGCGGGCGTGTCCGCCGACGCGGTGGACTACGTGGAGGCGCACGGCACCGGGACGCCGCTGGGGGACCCCATCGAGGTGGAGGCCCTCAAGGCCGTGCTGCTCCAGGGGCGACCCCTGGAGCGGCCCCTGTGGGTGGGCTCGGTGAAGACGAACATCGGCCACCTGGAGTCGGCCGCCGGCATCGCCGGGCTCATCAAGGTCGTGCTGTCACTCCAGCACGAGGCCATCCCCGCGCACCTGCACCTGCGCGAGCTCAACCCCTACATCCGCCTGGAGGGGCTCCCCCTGGCCATTCCCACCACGCGGCGGGCCTGGACGGGCCCCGCGCGCCGGGCGGGCGTGAGCTCCTTTGGCTTCGGCGGCACCAACGCGCACGTCATCCTGGAGTCGGCACCGGAGCGCTCCGCGCCCGCGGCGCCCGCGCGGGGCGTACCTTGCGTGCTCACGCTGTCCGCGCGGGACGAGAAGGCCCTGGCCGAGCTGGCCGGGGCGTGGGCGGCCCCCGCCGCCTGGCCTCCCGCGCTGTCACTGGCGGATGTCTGCCACACCGCCGCGAACGGCCGGGCCCACTTCGCGCACCGGCTGGCCCTGGTGGCCACCACCCCCGAGGAGGCCCGGGAGGCCCTGCGGGCGTTCTCCCAGGGCGCGGTGGACACCGACGTCGACGTCATCCGGGGGACGGCGCGCGCAGGCCATCGGCCGTCCGTGGGCTTCCTCTTCACCGGGCAGGGCTCGCAGTTCGTGGGCATGGGCAGGGGCCTCTACGACGCCGAGCCGGTGTTCCGGCGCACCCTGGACGAATGCGACGCGTTGCTGCGTCCGCTGTTGGAGCAGCCCCTGCTTTCGGTGCTGTACCCCGAGGACGGCGCTTCGTCTCCCCTGGAGGACACGGCGTACGCGCAGCCGGCGCTGTTCTGCCTGGGCATGGCGCTGGCGCGCACGTGGCGCGCCTGGGGCGTGGAGCCCGCCGCCGTGCTGGGCCACAGCGTGGGCGAGTACGTGGCCGCGTGCGTGGCCGGCGTCTTCAGCCTGGAGGACGGGCTGAGGCTCATCGCGGAGCGGGGCCGGCTGATGCAGGCGCTGCCGCGCGACGGGGAGATGGTGTCCGTCCTGGCGCCCGTGGAGCAGGTCCTGGAGGTCGTGGCGGCCCATGCGCGCGACGTGTCCCTCGCGGCGGACAACGGGCCCCGCGGGGTCGTCATCTCCGGGCGCACGGAGGTCGTGCGCGCGGTGGCGGCCACGCTGGCGGCGCGGGGCGTGGAGACGCGCCCGCTGAAGGTCTCCCACGCGTTCCACTCCCCCCTGATGGAGCCCATGCTGGACGCCTTCGAGGCCGCCGCGTCCCGGGTGACGTTCCACGCGCCGACGGTGCCCGTGCTCTCCAACCTCACGGGCGAGCTGGCGGGGCCGGAGCTGCTGACGCCCGCCTACTGGCGCCGCCACGTGCGCGAGGCGGTGCGCTTCGCGGACGGAGTGCGCGCCTTGCGGCGGCTGGGGTGCGACGCCTTCGTGGAGGTGGGCCCCACGTCCACGCTCACGGGCCTGGGCAGGGCGTGCCTGCCACCGGAGGACCCGGCGCTGTGGCTGCCCAGCCTGCGCGCGCGGGAGCCAGACCTCGCGCGGATGCTGTCCAGCGTCGCGGCGCTGCACGCGCGGGGCGTGCCGGTGCGCTGGGACGTGCTGGCGCCGGGCCGCCGCGTGGGGATGCCCACCTACCGCTTCCAGCGCGAGCGCCACTGGCTGGAGTCGCCGGTGGCCCAGGCGTCCGTGGGGCAGGGGCCCGCGCACCCGTTGCTGGGTCACCGCCTGCCCGCGGTGGCCGCCCAGCCCGAGGGGCAGGTGTGGCAGCGGGAGCTGGCGCCTGAGCAGCTCACGTTCATCGCGGACCACCGCATCCAGGGCACCGTGGTGGTGCCGGGCGTGGTGTACGTGGAGTGGGCGCTCGCGGCGGCGGGCCAGCTGCTGGGCCAGCGCCCCGGCGGCGTCAGCGACGTGGAGTACCGCAAGGTGCTCGCGGTCCCCGCGGCCGGTCGCCGCACGGTGCAGGTGAGCGTGGCGCCCGCGGGGGAGCAGGACGCGCTCACGTTCCACGTCCACAGCCGGGCCGGTGGCCAGGAGCCCTGGGTGCTCCACGCCACCGGGAAGGTCCTTCCGAGCTAGCGCGCGGCGCGCCTGTCGCGTCCGCCATCCCATCCGGGCCCTCGCGGCCCAGGAGGCAGCACCGTGCGGTTCTCCTTGATGTTCTTCGCCAGCGACGAGAGCGCGCTGTCGGGCCGAAAATACGAGCTGGTCATCGAGAGCGCGCGGTTCGCCGACCGCCACGGCTTCCAGGGCGTCTGGGTGCCGGAGCGGCACTTCTCCGCGCTCGGCAGCCTCTATCCCAACCCCGCCGTGCTGCACGCCGCGCTGGCGCGCGAGACGAAGCACCTGCGCCTCAACGCGGGCAGCGTGGTGCTCCCGCTCCACCACCCCCTGCGGGTGGCCGAGGAGTGGGCCATGGTGGACAACCTCTCCGGGGGGCGGGTGGGCGTGTCGTTCGCGACCGGCTGGAACCCGGATGACTTCGCGCTCGCGCCGGAGCGGTACGCCGAGCGCTCGCGCACCTTGTTCGACCAGGTGGACGTGGTGCGCCGGCTGTGGCGGGGCGAGCCCCTGTCCGTGCGCAACGGCACCGGTGAGACGAAGTCGGTGCGCGTCTACCCCACGCCCGTCCAGCGCGAGCTGCCGGTGTGGGTGACGGCCGCCAGCAACCCGGCCACCTTCGCGAAGGCGGGCGAGCTGGGCTTCAACCTGCTCACCCACCTGTTGGACCAGGGCGTGGAGCGGCTGGCCGAGCAGGTCGCCGCGTACCGGCAGGCCCGGGCCCGCGCGGGGCACGACCCGGACGGCGGCACGGTGACGTTGATGCTGCACACGTTCGTCGGGGGCAATGCCCAGCAGGTGCGGGACCTGGCGCGCGAGCCCTACTGCGCGTTCCTCAAGTCCAACCTGGGGCAGCTCAAGGGGCTGGCCCAGAGCCGCATGCGCGACGTGGACCTGACCACCCTGTCGGAGCGGGAGAAGGACGACTTCGTCCACTTCCTCTACGAGCGCTTCGCCACGTCCCGCGCGTTCATCGGCACGCCGGACTCCTGCATGGACCTGGCCGTCCAGCTGCGCGAGCTGGGCGTGGACGAGCTGGCGTCGCTGCTGGACTTCGGTCCTCCCGTGGACGCCGTCCTCCAGAACCTGCCGCACCTGGACACGCTGCGCGCCCGGGTGGCGGAGCTGGGGCCCCGTGGCGCCGCGCCCCGCGTCCGGCCCGCCGCCGTCCCCCTGGCGCCGGAGTCCTCGCCCAGGAAGGACACCGTGGCCGACGTCCAGGCCCGCCTGCCCCGGGTGATGGAGGGCGCGGACTTCTACGCGGAGGTGGCCGCGTCCGGGGCGGAGTACGGCCCCACCATGCGCAGCCTGGAGCGCGACGCCTATGCCTTCCATCCGGTGCTGCTGGACAGCAGCCTGCTCATCCTCGGCGCGCTGGCGCCGGAGCGGCAGGGGGGGCGGCTGGTGGCGCTGCCCACGGGGATGCGGCGGCTGCGCATCCACGCGCCGCCCACCGGCGAGCTCTACAGCCACGTGGTGCGCACCAGCCCCCCCGCCGGCTCCGTGCTGGAGGGGGACGTGCGCATCCTGGACGCGTCCGGCCAGCTGCTCGCCGAGGTGTCTGGAATGCGCATCCAGCTGGTGGAGCAGGCGGGACGGCCCACGTCGGACCCGGTGGACGCGCTCACCTATGCCCTGGACTGGCAGCCGCAAGCCGCGCCCGTCCCGGACGACGCCGCCGGGCCCGGGGCGTGGTGGGTGCTGATGGATGGCCGGGGCGTGGGCAAGGCGCTGGCGGCGCGGCTGGAGGCCCGGGGCGACACGGTGGTGCGCATCACCGCCGGCGCCACCTTCCAGTCGCTGGGGTCTCGCCATTATCAGGTGGCGCCCGGGGACGCGGCGCAGCTGCGGCAGCTCGTGGAGACCCTGCTGGTCGCCGGAGGGCCGGTGCCGCGTGGGCTCGTTCACCTGTGGAGCCTGGAGGGCCTGGACCCCGCCCAGACGACGGTGGCGACGCTGGAGGCGGAGCAGACCGCCGGGGCCCTCACGGTGCTGGGCCTGGTGCAGGCGCTGGTGGGCAGTGGCGCCGTGCGTCCGCCGCGCCTGTGGCTGGTGACGCGCGGCTGTCAGCCTCCGGCGGGGGCCTCCGGCGCGCTGGCCTCGGCCACGCTGTGGGGCCTGGGGCGCGTGGTGTCCGCGGAGCATCCCGAGGTGTGGGGCGGCCTCGTGGACCTGGAGCCGGACGCGCCGGCCGACCCCAGCGCCGCCGCGCTCTGTGGCGTGCTGCTGGCGCCTGGAGGGGAGGACCAGTTCGTGCTGCGCGGCGAGACGCGGTCCGTGGCCCGGCTGGTGCGGCGGCGGGGGCTGCCCTCCGGAGGGCCGGCGACGCGGCTGCGCGCGGACGCGGGCTACCTGCTGACGGGCGGCCTGGGCGACCTGGGCCTGGGGATGGCGCGGTGGATGGTGGAGCGGGGCGCGCGGCACCTGGTGCTGATGGGGCGCTCGCCGCTGCCGCCCCGGGAGGATTGGGCCCAGGTGGCGCCGGGCTCGCGCGCCGCGCGGCAGGTGGCCGCCGTGCGCGAGCTGGAGGCCCTGGGCGCGCGCGTGTATCCGGCCGCGGTGGACGTGGCGGACCGTGACGCGGTGGCTGCCTTCCTTCAGGGCTACCACGCGCAAGGAGGCCCGGCGCTCCGGGGCGTCGTCCATTCGGCCGGCGTCATCCAGCCCGCGACGCTGATGAACCTGGGGGCGGACGCCTTTCACGCGGTGCTCCGGCCGAAGGTGGCCGGCGCGTGGGTGCTGCACTCGCTGCTGGAGGAAGCGCCGCTGGACTTCTTCGTCCTCATCTCCGCGGTGCCGGGGCTGGTGGGCTGGATTGGCTCCGGCGCGAGCAACTACTCGGCGGCCAACACCTTCCTGGACGCGTTGGCGCACCACCGCCGCGCGCGCGGCCTGCCGGCGCTCAGCGTGGACTACGGGCCCTGGAGCGAGGTGGGCCTCGCGGTGCGCGAGGGCGGCCTGCCCATGCTGGAGCGTCAGGGCATTGGCAGCATGTCCCCGCCGCAGGGGCTCGCCGCGTTGGACCGGGCGCTGTCACAGCCGGACGCGCAGCTGGCGGTGGTGTCGCTGGACTGGCCGCGCTTCTTCCGCGCCTTCGCGCACGCGCGGATGACGCCGCTGCTGGCGGAGCAGGTGAAGGAGGTGGGGGCGGGCGCGGAGCCTGGACGCTCCCAGGAGGCCGGGGCGCTCCAGACGGCGCTGAGCGAAGCGCAGCCGGGCGCGCGGCCCGAGCTGGTGCGGGAATACCTGCGGACCCAGGTGGCCCGGGTGCTGGCGCGCTCCAGCGCGCGGCTGGATGTGAACGCGTCACTGATGTCGCTGGGGCTCGACTCGCTGATGTCCATTGATTTGCGCAACCGCATCGAGTCCGACCTGGGCGTCGTGATTCCCATGGTGAACCTGCTGCGCGGCCCCAGCATCGCGCAGCTCGTCGACGACGTGCTGCCCGCCCTGACGCTGGCCGGGGCCGTGGTGGAGATGGAAGAGGTGACGCTGTGAGCACGCATGCCCTGCTGACCGAGCTGTCGCGCCTGGGCATCACCCTGCGCGCGGACGGAGACAACCTGCGCATCGCCGCCCCCAAGGGGGCGCTGGTGCCCGAGCTGCGGGAGCGGCTGTCCGCCGCCAAGCCCGCGCTGCTCGTGCACCTGCGGGACGAGGCCGCCCTGGCCACGCTGACGCGGGTGCCCCGTGACGGCGCGCTGCCGGCCTCGTCCGCCCAGCGCGGACTGTGGCTGGTGGACCGGCTGGAGGGGGGCTCCGCCAGCTACAACCTGTGCGCCGCCGTCCGCCTGGAGGGACCGCTCCGCGTGGACCTGCTGGAGCGGGCGCTGGGGCACATCCTCCAGCGCCACGAGGCGCTGCGCACCTGCTTCCCGGCGGTGGACGGGACCCCGGTGCAGCGCGTGCTGCCGGCCTGGCCGGTGGTGCTCCCGGTGGAGCTCGTGCGCGACGTGGCGAAGGAGGCGGAGCACTTCGCCCGCCAGCCCTTCTCCCTGGAGGCGGGACCGCTCCTGCGCGCCCGGCTGGTCCGCTCGACGGACGGCGTGCACCAGCTGTGGCTGGCCATGCACCACATCATCTCCGACGCGTGGTCCATGGGACTGCTGCTGCGCGAGCTGACCGTGCTCTACGAGGCCTTCGCCGCGGGCGCGTCCCCGCCGCTGCCGGAGCTGGCGGTGCAGTACGTGGACTTCGCCGGCTGGCAGCGGCGCTACCTGACGTCGGCCGTGGGCGCCGCGCAGCTCGACTACTGGCGCAAGCAGTTGGAGGGCCTGCCGCCAAGGCTGGAGCTGCCCACGGACCGGCCGCGTCCGAGCGTGCAGACGAACCGGGGCGCGACGCTGCGCTTCCACCTGGACCCGGCGCTGACGCAGGGCCTCAAGCAGGTGGCGCAGGGGGCGGGCGCCACGCTGTACATGGCGCTGCTGGCCGCCTGGAGCGCGGTGCTGGGCCGCTACAGCCGGCAGGACGACGTGGCGGTGGGCTCGCCCGTGGCCAACCGCAAGCACCGGGAGACCGAGGCGCTCATCGGCTTCTTCGTCAACACGCTGGTGTTCCGCGCGAAGCTGGACGGCGCCCCCTCCTTCCTGGAGCTGCTGGGCCGGGTGCGGCAGGTGACGCTGGAGGCGCTGGCCCACCAGGACGTGCCCTTCGACGCGGTCGTGGAGGCCCTCCAGCCGGAGCGGGACCTCAGCCACACGCCGCTGTTCCAGGCGATGTTCGTCATGCACAACGCGCCCTCCGGCCCCATGAAGCTGGGCGACGTGACGGCCACGCCCGTGGCGCTGGAGACGGGCACCGCGAAGTTCGACCTGACGCTCACGCTGGAGGAGCGCGACGCGGGGCTCGTGGGCTCGCTGGAATACAACACCGACCTGTTCGACGCCTCCACCGGGGAGCGCCTGGTGGAGAGCCTGCGCGCGCTGCTTTTGGGCGCGGTGGAGACGCCGTCCCGCCCGGTGGCGCGGCTGCCGCTGATGGGCGCCGCGCAGCGCGAGCAGGTGGTCCACGGCTGGAACGCCACCCGCATGCCCTATGACGCCGAGCGCTGCATCCACCACCTCTTCGAGGCCCAGGCCCGCCAGACGCCGGACGCGGTGGCGGTGGTGCATGGCGCGCGGACGGTGACGTACCGCGCGCTGGAGGTGGGGGCGAACCGGCTGGCGCACCACCTGCGCGCGCTGGGCGTGGGCCCGGAGGTGCTGGTGGGCTTCTGCGTGGAGCGCTCGCCGGAGCAGCTGATGGGCCTGCTGGCCATCCTCAAGGCGGGCGGCGCGTACCTCGCGTTGGATCCCATGTCGCCGCGCGAGCGCAATGCCTTCATGTTGGAGGACGCCCGGGCGCGGGTGCTGCTCACCCAGCGCCCCCTGCTGGCGCTGCTCCCCGAGGGCCCCGCCACGGCCGTGTGCCTGGACGCGCTGCCCGAGGCGGAGCTGGCCGCGCACCCCGACACCCCTCCGCACGTCGCGGTGGGCCCGGAGTCACTGGCCTATGTGCTCTACACGTCCGGCTCCACCGGGCGGCCCAAGGGCATCGCCATGCGGCACCGCCCGCTGGCCAACCTCATCGCGTGGCAGCTGCGCGTCTGCACCGTGGCCCCGGGCCACCGCACGCTCCAGTTCGCGCCGTGGAACTTCGACATCTGCGTGCAGGAGTCCTTCTCCACCTGGGCCACGGGCGGCGCGGTGGTGGTGGTGCCGGACGACGTGCGCAAGGACGCGGTGGCGCTCTTGGACTTCCTCCAAGCGCACGACGTGCAGCGGCTGCACGTGCCCTTCGTCGTCTTCCAGGGGCTCGCGGAGGCGGCCCAGGCACTGAAGCGCGTGCCGTCCTCTCTTCGCGAGGTCTACACCGCGGGCGAGGCCCTCCAGGTGACGCCCGCCGTGGAGCACTTCTTCCGGGCTCTTCCAAGGTGCGTGCTCCACAACAACTACGGGCCCTCCGAGGCGCACGTCATCACGTCGCACACGCTGTCCGGGGACCCGGGGAACTGGCCCCGCCTGCCGCCGGTGGGCAAGGCGCTGCCCAACACGCGCATCTACCTGTTGGACGGGCTGGGCCAGCCGGTGC
>NZ_RAWD01000719.1:0-480 GCF_003612065.1 Corallococcus sp. CA047B | reverse complement strand
GTGTATACGAGACAGACCGTCGGCAACGCCAGCGGCCCCGCCCCCCACACGGCCGCGTTCGTCGCCACGGCCTCACAGGCGGGCGCCACCGTCGCGTGGGACTTTGGCGACGGCGCCACCGCCCAGGGCCTCCAGGTGGAGCACGTCTACACCCAGCCGGGCACCTACACCGTGACCACCACCGCCCAGGGCGCCACGCCCGTCAGCGCCACCACCGTCGTCACCGTGACGGCCAGCGGCACCACCGACCCGGGCACCGGTGAAGACCCCGGCACGGGGAGCGACCCGGGCACCGGCTCCGACCCGGGCACCAGCAACCCGCGCCCGGGACTGCCCTCCACGCCTCCGACGCCGGGCGTCACGGCCGGGGAAGACTCGGAAGGTGGAGGCGGAGGCTGCGCCGCGAGTCCGGGCGTCCTGATTCCCGCCGCCGCGCTCCTCGTCGCGGGCCTCGTCCGCCGCCGCCGGAGCCGCTGACCC
>NZ_RAWD01000718.1:0-487 GCF_003612065.1 Corallococcus sp. CA047B | reverse complement strand
GTGCCGTAGGCGGCGGGCTCGCGGAAGGCGGCGTTGGGGACGGGGATCTTGACGACGCGGGTCACGTCCTCGCGCTCGCCGAAGTCACTGGTGTCGAGCGAGGAGAACTCGCCGCTGCCCACCTCGGAGAAGTCGTCTTCCGCGGCCATGGGCGCGGCCTGGGGCGGCGCGTCCATGTCGAAGCTGAACGAGTCGTCGGGGAGGGCCACCGGCGCCGCCGGACCGGCGTCGAGCGAGATGGCCCGGGGCGCGGCGACTCCCGGCGAGGCGTACGCGGCGGGCGGAGGCACGTCATCGAAGGAGAACGGATCATCCGACGGGACGGGCGGCAGCGCGATGGCGGCGGGCGGCGCGGCGCTGCCGGGCAGGGGAATGGCTGCGGAGCGAGGGGCGGCCGCACCGGGCAGCGGAATGGCCGAAGACGACGGGCCCACGCCCATCGGGATGGGGGCCTGGGGCGCCGCGCTGCCGGGGAGCGGAATGGCGG
>NZ_RAWD01000717.1:0-508 GCF_003612065.1 Corallococcus sp. CA047B | reverse complement strand
CCCCGAAGTTCCCCGCCGCCGCCACCCCGCCGCTGCGCCTGGGCCCGGTGCGCGCCAGCGAGGACGACCTGTGGCGCATCGTCTCCTTCGACGAATCCAACGACCCCGCGCAGAACCTCACCGCGTCCTTCGAGGCCGCCCTCCAGCAGGTGGACGCCCACCTGGAAGCGCTCATCCGCTCGGACGTGGGGCCGGCGGCGGGGGAAGCCAATGAATTCCTCGTCGAAGCCATCGTCGAGACGACGTTCGAACCGGAAGCGACCTTCGAACCGCTCCCTTCCCCCCGGTTCGCCGCCTTCCCCGGTGACAACGGAGGGGGTTCTGGCCAGACTGATGAATCCGAGCTGTCCGGCGACCTGGACGACTGGGATTTTGACGAGGACGACGTGGCGGCCGAAGACCCCTCCAATCCCGACGAAGCCTCCAAGCTCCGGCGCCAGCGCCTCCTGCGCCGCGCCATGGAGAACATGGGTGCGCTCGGAGGACGCCCGCTCCCGCCCACTACCAC
>NZ_RAWD01000716.1:0-261 GCF_003612065.1 Corallococcus sp. CA047B | reverse complement strand
TGAAGCTGCTGGACGCCTGAGGCGCGCGACTACAGGTCGGGCGAGGGCGTGTAGTGCAGCTCCCCGCCCGGCTCCAGCACCAGCCCGGTGCCGGGCTCGCCGGCCTCGTCGTCGCGCCCCACCTCCAGCACCTGCGCCTCCGCGTCCCACTGGCCCAGGTAGTACTCACCGCCCGCCACCATGCAGGCGCGCCCCTCCGACACCAGCGTCTCCACCACTTCCTTCTTGTCGCTGGTCATCCGCAAGAGCGTCCACGTCTTG
>NZ_RAWD01000715.1:0-270 GCF_003612065.1 Corallococcus sp. CA047B | reverse complement strand
AGCGCCGGGTCCAGCACGTACGCCGTCGAGTTCCCGATGGGACGCCCGATGGAGACCGCGGCCTCCACCGTGCTGCTCCGCGTGAGCGTGAGCGTGGTGGAGAAGGTGGTGTTCTCCGTCGGGCCGTAGGCATTGAGCAGCACCGACTCCGCGGACAACCGCGAGACGTGCTCCCGCACGCGCTGCACCGGTAGCACGTCGCCGCCAGCGAGCACCTGGGGCACGGTCGCCAGTGCATCCACGTGATGGAGGACCATCTGCTCGTAGAGC
>NZ_RAWD01000714.1:0-555 GCF_003612065.1 Corallococcus sp. CA047B | reverse complement strand
GTGGTTTAGGGTGGCGGGCACGGCGAAGGCCGGGGGCTACTCCATGGGCAGACAGAGATCATTCGTCGAGCGCCAGCGGCAGCGGGCCGTGGTGTCGCTCACGGCGCTGATGCTGGGCGGTGGGGGGCTCGTTCCCCAAGGGGCCCGGGCCCAGGACTCTGGCGGCGTGCGGGCGGCCCTGCGCTCCGCGCACCGGCTCTACGATGCGCTGGAGTACGAACGCGCGCTGGAGCAGCTCTCGGCGGCCCGGCGCTTGTCGACCGGTGACGCGGACGACGTGCTCCTGTCGCTCTACGAGGGCGTCATCCTGGCGGACCTGGGCAAGAACGAGGCGTCCACCGCGGCGTTCAAGGCGGCCCTCCAGTTGGAGCCGCGGGCGGTGCTGCCGCTGAAGGTCTCGCCCAAGGTGGAGCGGCGCTTCGAGGACCTGCGACAGCAGGTGCAGCGCGAGCAGGTGGCTCGGCTCGCGCAGGCCCCCTCCGTGGAGGCGCCCCGCGTGTCCGAGCCCCCGACACTCCCGCCCCTGGCTTCCCGGGAGGAGTTCTCCGGGAGCGG
>NZ_RAWD01000713.1:0-575 GCF_003612065.1 Corallococcus sp. CA047B | reverse complement strand
AGGTGCGATGGAAGAAGGGCCTGCCTGCCTGGGCTCCTGAAGGCACACCGGGAGCCTCACGGTCACAGGCCCGCGAAGAAGCAGGGAAAGGTGACGCTCAGCCCGTGACGGGCGGGCCCTGGGCCGGGCAGTTCACCGTCCGGGGACGGTCCGCCAGCGGCGCGAGCCGGGACGGCAGCGCCTGGGCAAGCAGGCTCTGGGCCCGCGCGAGCACCCGGGCGTTGTAGCGCGCCAGCAACGCGCGCAGCGATTCCAGCCGGGGCACGAACGGCGATGACGGCCGGTGGCTGACGCCGCCGGGGTCCACCTGGTCGCGCGACGCGGGCACCGGGGTGCCCACCGGCTCCTCATGGAGGATGCCCGCCACCCACCGCGCGCCCTTGCCGGTGGGCGTGCGCGTCACCGTCGGGGCTCGGGAGGCTTCCACCCCCGCGCCCACCTGGCGCGGGGCTTCAAGGGTCGGGCCCGTCAGCCCCAGGAAGCCCGCGAAGGCCACCGCGCACACCACCGCCGCCAGGGCGATCCTGGTCTCGCGGAGGGCTTCGCGCCCGGAGGTGGCGGGGACGGTCGTCATG
>NZ_RAWD01000712.1:0-579 GCF_003612065.1 Corallococcus sp. CA047B | reverse complement strand
GCTTCAGGGGGCGCGGCCGTCACGGCCGGTGCCTCCGGGGCGGCGTGCGCCTGGGGGGCCTGCTCCACCATGGGGGGAGCGGTCTCCACGGCGGCGGCCTGGGCGGCCTCCGCCGGCTCGGACGGAGCGGACTGCTCGTACGAGGTGTCGGGATTGTCGTAGCCCTGGTCGTTCGACTGGGCGTAGGCGTCCTGGGCCTCCGTGTTGGAGGCGCCCGCCGGCGGACCGACCCGGCGGCGGACCACGAAGCCCTTGGCGGCGACGGGCGCGGCGGCCTGCTTCGGCTTGCGCTTGTCCAGGATCTTCTGGACCGCGGCGGTGGCCTGGTCGTCATCCAGAGAGGACGAGTGGCTCTTGACGTCGTAACCCAGCCCGGAGAGCTCGGTCACGACCTCCTTGTTGTCGAGCTCAATCCCGTGGCTCTTGAGCTCCTTGGCGATTTCGTGAACGCGCTTCTTCGACATACCTTGATTGGCCTTCTGCTCCGCCAGCGACGAGGCCGAGCACCCTAGTCCAAAGCCGAAATTGTGTGCGAGTGGTGCTTAACAGCCACCTTCCCCCGCAACCTCTCCACCCACC
>NZ_RAWD01000711.1:0-351 GCF_003612065.1 Corallococcus sp. CA047B | reverse complement strand
TTGAGCGCCGGGAGGTTCTCCCCCTGCGTCTCGAACACCAGCGACGCGTGGCTGAAGAGCGCCTCCGGGTGCCGGGGCTCCACCTCCAGCACGCGAGAATAGGCCTTGAGCGCGGCGACGCTGTCCCCCTGGAAGTACAGCGTGTTGCCGCGCAGCAGCTCCACGTCCAGCACCGGCTCCAGGGAGGCACGCGCGCAGGCGGCGGCGCCCGCGGTGTCACCGGACTTCGCCCGGGCCTCCACGGCCGCGTCCATCGCGTCCAGCGTCTGGCCCGGCGTGAAGCCGCAGCTCGCCTCCGCCAGGGACGGCAGGGGCGTCTTGCCCAGCTTCTTCTTCAGGGCGAGGAACCGC
>NZ_RAWD01000710.1:0-620 GCF_003612065.1 Corallococcus sp. CA047B | reverse complement strand
CCCGCGGACATCCCGCCGCCCGCGTACGTGCGCGAGCCCCTGCGGCTGAACATGCCGGGCACACCGGCCCGCGCCACGCCCGCGAACCAGAGCGCGACCACGCCCGCGAGCGGCGCGCCCCCGACGCTCTATCCCCCCGGCGAGAAGCCGCTACCGCCTCCGCAGTCCGTGCCCGTGCTGACGCCCGTGGGGCCGGCCACGCCCGCCGCGGGAGCACCGCCAGCGAACCGCACCGCGCCCGGCGTCCAGGGCCAGCCTTCCGCCCCGCCCCAGGGAACGCCCGCCGCGCGCCCGCCGCCCGGCCGGGGAATCGCCACGGACGGTGTCGCGGGAGCGCCCGGTGCGCAGGGCCCGTCCGCCACGGCGCCACAGGCCCCGGGTCAGAACGCCCGACCGGGCACCTCCGCGCCGACGCCGGCCGCACAGGGCACCGCCACCGCGCAGCAGGCTTCGGGTCAGAACGCCCGACCGGGCACCTCCGCGCCGGCAGCCCCGGTCCCGCCGCCCGCCACGGCGTCGCAGCCTTCCGCGCCGAACGCCCGGACGGCTCCCACCGCGCAGCCCGCTCAAGCTCCGGGAAGCCGCGCTCCGACGCCGCCCCCCGTGTGGCCTCCTTCGCC
>NZ_RAWD01000070.1:0-32073 GCF_003612065.1 Corallococcus sp. CA047B | reverse complement strand
GCGAGGACATGGAGCGTGGCCAGGTGCTGGCGAAGCCGGGCTCCATCACGCCGCACACCAAGTTCAAGGCGCAGATCTACGTGCTGTCGAAGGAAGAGGGTGGGCGCCACACCCCGTTCTTCAAGGGCTACCGCCCGCAGTTCTACTTCCGCACGACGGACGTGACGGGGACGGTGAAGCTGCCGGACAACGTCGAGATGGTGATGCCGGGCGACAACATCGCGATCGAGGTGGAACTCATCACCCCGGTGGCGATGGAGAAGGAGCTGCGGTTCGCCGTTCGTGAGGGTGGCCGTACGGTGGGCGCGGGCGTCGTTGCGGAGATCATCGCCTGATCGGCTTCACGCCGACCAGCTTCCACGGGCACTGAGTTGCCGAGGGGAGGGCTGCTTTTGTAGCCTTCCCCTCTCGCATCTGGTGAAATGAGCCATGCCGAAGGGTAACCGTTCCATCATCTCGCTCGAGTGCACCACGTGCAAAGAGCGGAACTACACGACCACGAAGAACAAGCGGAAGAGCCAGGACAAGCTCGAGTTGAGCAAGTTCTGCCCTCGGTGCCGCAAGCATACGGACCACAAGGAAGGCAAGGTCTAGGTCGCGCGTTCCATGAAGGTTTAGGCCAGTAGCTCCAACGGTAGAGCAGCGGTCTCCAAATCCGCGTGTTGGGGGTTCGAATCCCTCCTGGCCTGCCAGCTTCAGTACAGGGACCCCCGGTACCGAGCGGTGCCGGGGGTCCCTGCCTTTTCGCAGTCCAGCTTCCGCAGTCCCTCGTGAGGCACCATGGCGACGGCAACTGAGGCCAGCCAGCAGGCTAACCGCTCGGGCATCGACCCCAAGCGGCTCGTGGTCATCTTCTATCTCGTCGCCGGCATCGTCCTGGCCCTCTTCCTGGAGCACGTCTTCGGGTTGCTCTGGAGCCGGTTCGGCTGGAGCGACGTCGAGCTCTTCGAAGGTCTGGGTTGGCGAGTATCGACCCTCGTGGGCTACGCCGTGGCCCTGGGGTTGGTGCTGGCGGCCTACTTCCACCCCCGCACGCACGCGCTGTCCATCGACGTGGCGTCCGAGCTGATGAAGGTCACCTGGCCTACCTGGTCGGAGACCCGCGCTTCGACCATGGCCGTGGTCGTCGCCTCGCTCGTGGCGGCCATCCTGCTCTTCTGCATCGACACCGTCGCGTACAACTTGATGGTGGAGTGGCTGCCTGCCCTGTGGGGGAAGCTGTAATGGCGAAGAAATGGTTCACCGTCCAGACCTACTCGAACTACGAGAACCAGGCGAAGAAGAACCTGGAAGAGCAGGTGCGCCTCAAGGGCCTGCAGGACCAGGACTTGATCGGTGAGATCCTCATCCCCATGGAGCAGGTCGTGGAGATGGTGAACGGCGAGAAGAAGACCACCCGCCGCAAGCTCTTCCCGGGCTACATCTTCGTCCAGATGGAGCTCAGCGACACGACCCTGCACCTGGTGAAGAACACCTCCAAGGTGACCGGCTTCCCGGGCGTCGGGCAGAATGAGCAGCCCCGTCCCATGTCGGACGCGGAGGTCGCTCGGCTCACCGCCCAGGTGACCGAGGGCGCCCACAAGGCCAAGCCCAAGGTCCAGTTCGAGACGAGCGACACGGTGCGCGTCATCGATGGCCCGTTCGCCAACTTCAACGGCACGGTGGAGGAGGTCAACCCGGAGAAGGGCCGCGTGCGCGTGCTCGTCAGCATCTTCGGTCGTGCGACCCCCGTGGAGCTCGATTTCATGCAGGTGGAGAAGACCACCGGCTAAACAGGCTTCCGCGTCCGGATGACGGGCGCGGATCAACGGGTGGGAGGGTCGTCCCGTCTGGCGACCCGCTGGAACCACCCCATCGAAAGGCAGCAGTCCGCCGATGAAGAAGATCACAGGTCAGGTCAAGTTGCAGATTCCCGCCGGCAAGGCGAACCCCGCCCCGCCGATTGGTCCCGCCCTCGGTCAGCAGGGCGTGAACATCATGGAGTTCTGCAAGCAGTTCAATGCCAAGACGCAGGCAGAGGCGAAGGAAGGTCTCATCATCCCGGTGATCATCACCGTGTATGCGGACCGCTCCTTCACCTTCATCATGAAGACGCCTCCCGCCGCCATCCTCATCAAGAAGGCCGCGGGTCTCCACACGGAGAAGAAGAAGGGTTCGGGCGCGAAGAAGCCGGGCAAGGAGAAGGTGGGGCAGATCACCCGGAAGCAACTCGAGGAGATCGCCAACAAGAAGATCCAGGACACCACCGCCGCGTCCCTCGAAGCCTGCATGAACACCATTGCTGGCACCGCGCGCTCCATGGGCATCGAAGTCGTCGGCTAGCCCGCCCCCTCTCTCAAGGATTCCTGCCATGGCTACCAATGGAAAGAAGTTCCGCGCGTCCTCCGAGCTGGTGGACCGCAACAAGCGCTACCCCGTCGCCGAGGGCTTCGCGCTGCTGAAGAAGACGGTCGAGTCGCGTGCGACGAAGTACGACCAGACGGTGGATGTCGCCATCAACCTGGGCGTGGACCCGAAGCACGCGGACCAGATGGTCCGTGGCGCCGTGGTGCTCCCGCACGGTACCGGCGCCACCGTGCGCGTGGCCGTGTTCGCCAAGGGCGAGCGCGCCACCGAGGCGGCCAACGCCGGCGCCGACATCGTGGGCGCGGAGGACCTCCAGAAGCGCATCGAGGAGGGCTTCCTCGACTTCGATACCGTCATCGCGACGCCGGACATGATGGGCGTGGTCGGTCGCCTCGGTAAGGTGCTCGGTCCCCGCGGCCTCATGCCCAACCCGAAGGTCGGCACGGTCACCATGGACGTCGCCAAGGCCATCCGCGACTCCAAGGGCGGTAAGGTCGACTTCCGCGCGGAGAAGGCGGGCATCGTCCACGCGAAGATGGGCAAGGCCTCCTTCGAAACGGCCAAGCTCGAGGCGAACTTCAACGCGCTGGTGGACCTGGTGATGAAGCTCAAGCCGGCCACCGCCAAGGGCGTGTACCTGCAGGGCATCGCCATCTCGACGACGATGGGGCCGGGCATCAAGCTCGACACCACCGAAATCCTGGCGCGCCACCGCTAGTTCGCGGCGCCAGCGGGCCGGAAAAGGTGCGCTCCCTGACGGGGAGTGTCCGTCCTGTCGCCTGCTGAACGTCGGTCTCATAGAAAGTGCTGGATCTTTGCGAAAGCCGGGGGTATAGGCCCCCGGCTTTTGCAATTGGAGCGCCATGTCGAGAGACGCGGCGTTCCGACCTGGTTCATGACAGCAGGGACCTGGAAGGGAAGAAGACGCGTCCGTTGGGAACCGGGCAACCGGTCGGGCGTTCATTCCACTCCAGGTTCAAACGGCCGCAAGGTCAGCCCTGCCGAGACTGGAGGTGCGGTGTGGTGCCTCTCGGAGGCTCCTCCCTCGCTCTGCCACTTTGGCCCAGGCATCACGCCCGACCGTCAGGTCGGGCCATAAAGGAGGTGAGTCAAGGTGCTGAAGAGCGAGAAGGAAGTGATGATCAAGGAACTCCACGAGAAGTTCGCCCGGACCAAGTCCGCGGTGGTCGCCGAGTTCTCCAAGGTGGATGTGGAGACGGTGACCAAGCTTCGTCGGAAGTTCCGCGAGGGCAAGGTCGAGTACAAGGTCATCAAGAACACGCTGGCGCGCCGTGCCGCTGAGGGTACGTCCGTCTCCGTGATTTCGGATGACTTCACGGGTCCCGTGGCCCTGTGCATCAGCTACGACGACGTGGTGGCTCCTGCCAAGATCCTGATGGATTTCATCAAGGACATGGAGACCATCAAGGTCCGCAGCGCCGTGGTGGACGGCCGCAAGGTCGACGTCAACGGTGTGAAGGCGCTGGCGAAGTTGCCGGGCCTCAACGAGCTCCGAGGGCAGTTGCTCGGAATGCTTACCCAGCCTGCTGGCAAGCTGGTTCGGACCATCGCGGCCCCCGGGTCGCAGCTCGCGCGGGTCATCCAGGCCAACGCGGACAAGTCGAAGCCCGAGTAATCGTCCCGAGAAGTTTTTCTACCGCAACCCCCACGGCTGGGCTGACCCACTGGGTCGCCGGCCGTTAGTCAACACCAGAAGGACACAGTTCCATGGCTGACCTGAACAAGATTGCCGAAGACCTCTCCTCCCTGACCATCCTGGAGGCCGCTGAGCTCGTGAAGGCCCTCGAGGCCAAGTGGGGCGTTTCCGCCGCGGCCGTTGCCGTTGCCGCGGGTCCTGCCGTCGCCGCCGCTCCTGTCGAGGAGAAGACGGAGTTCAACGTCATTCTCGCGAACGCGGGCGCGAACAAGATCAACGTCATCAAGGAGATCCGCGCCATCACCGGCCTGGGCCTGAAGGAGGCCAAGGACCTGGTCGAGGGCGCGCCCAAGACGGTCAAGGAAGGCGTCAACAAGGACGACGCCAAGAAGATCAAGGACCAGCTCACCGCGGCTGGCGCCACCGTCGAAGTGAAGTAGTTCTGACAGGGGCTGTCCTGTTCTTCCGGGAAATCCCGGGCAGCCTCCTGACTGGATGAGCAGGCCGGCGTCCCCTTTGCTGGGGCGCCGGCTTTGCCCATTTGACATTTGCCAAATTTCCCGGCGCCGCCGCGCGTTACTGAAGTTTGCCCCGCCCGAGCAGCCGTCTCCGGAGACCGAATGCCGACGCAGATCCAGAACAATTTCCGCGTGCGGAAGACCTTCGCCAAAATCGCGAAGATCATCGACATTCCCAATCTCATCAACATCCAGAAGCAGTCCTACGAAAAGTTCCTCCAGGCCGACATTGCCCCGGAGAAGCGCGAGGACCTTGGCCTTCAGGGTGTCTTCAAGTCCGTCTTCCCGATCCGGGACTTCAACGAGACCTCCTCGCTGGAGTTTGTCAGCTATCACCTGGAAAAGCCGAAGTACGACGTCGATGAGTGCCACCAGCGTGGAATGACCTACTCGGCGCCCATCAAGGTCGTCGTGCGCCTGGTCGTTTGGGACAAGGACGAGGAGACCGGCGCCCAGTCGATCCGCGATGTGAAGGAGCAGGAAGTCTATTTCGGCGAAATCCCGCTGATGACCCAGAACGGTACGTTCATCATCAACGGCACCGAGCGCGTCGTGGTGAGCCAGCTGCACCGCAGCCCGGGTGCGTTCTTCGACCACGACAAGGGCAAGAGCCACTCGTCGGGCAAGCTGCTCTACAACGCCCGCATCATCCCGTACCGCGGCTCGTGGATCGACTTCGAGTTCGACCACAAGGACCTGCTGTACGTGCGCATCGACCGGCGCCGCAAGCTGCCGGCCACCGTGCTCATCCGCGCCCTGGGCGCCGTCGGTGACACGGCGAAGAAGAACCCGCTCGACTTCAAGGGTTCCACCGAGGAGATCCTCAACTACTACTACGCCACCGAGACGATCTACCTGCAGAGCGCCGCCGACTTCGAGAAGAGCGTCGAGCTGGAACTCCTGCCGGGTCAGCGCGCCACGCGCGACATCAAGACCAAGTCCGGTGACCTGATCGTCAAGAAGAACCGCAAGTTCACGCGCGCCGCCATCAAGAAGCTCGAAGCGGCGAAGATGACGAAGCTGCCCATCGACGCGGACGAGCTCTTCACCAAGGTGTCCGCCTACGACGTCGTGGACGAGAACACCGGCGAGGTCATCCTCGAGTGCAACGAGGAGGTCTCGCAGGAGAAGGTGGACGAGCTCCTCAAGCGCGACATCAAGGAGTTCAAGGTCCTCTTCATCGACAACCTCAACGTGGGTCCGTATCTGCGTGAGACGTTGATGCTGGACAAGATCGAGTCGCCCGAGCAGGCCATCATGGAGATCTACCGGCGCCTGCGCCCGGGTGATCCCCCGACGCCGGAGACGGCGACGAACCTGTTCAGCAACCTGTTCTTCAATCCGGAGCGCTACGACCTGTCCAAGGTCGGCCGCCTCAAGCTGAACTTCAAGTTCAGCCTCGAGGAGCCCCTGGATGGCCAGATCCTCACCAAGCGCGACATCCTGGAGGTCATCCGCTACCTGATCGACCTCAAGAACGGCAAGGGGACGATCGACGACATCGACCACCTGGGCAACCGGCGCGTGCGCGCGGTAGGTGAGTTGCTGGAGAACCAGTACCGCATCGGTCTGGTTCGCATGGAGCGGGCGATCAAGGAGCGCATGAGCCTCCAGGAGATCGAGACGCTCATGCCGCACGATCTCATCAACGCCAAGCCCGTGACGGCGGTCATCAAGGAGTTCTTCGGCTCCAGCCAGCTGTCGCAGTTCATGGACCAGACGAACCCGCTCTCGGAAGTGACGCACAAGCGTCGCCTCTCCGCGCTCGGGCCTGGCGGTCTCACGCGTGAGCGCGCCGGCTTCGAGGTGCGCGACGTGCACCCGACGCACTACGGCCGCATCTGCCCCATCGAGACGCCGGAAGGTCCGAACATCGGCCTCATCGCGTCGCTGTCGACCTACGCGCGCGTCAACGAGTTCGGCTTCGTGGAGACGCCGTACCGCAAGGTGGACGCGGGCAGCGTGACGGCGGACGTGGCCTTCTACTCGGCGCTCGAGGAGGAGAAGCACACCATCGCCCAGGCGAACGCGGAGACGGACAAGAAGGGCAAGTTCGTCAACGCGCTGGTGCAGAGCCGCCGCAGCGGCGAGTTCGTCCAGGTCAAGGCCGAGGACGTGGACCTGATGGACGTGTCCCCGAACCAGCTGGTGTCGGTGGCCGCCTCCCTCATCCCGTTCCTGGAGAACGACGACGCGAACCGCGCGCTCATGGGCTCCAACATGCAGCGTCAGGCCGTGCCGCTGCTGCGCACGTCCGCGCCGCTCGTGGGCACGGGCATCGAGGCCATCGTCGCCCGCGACTCGGGCGTCACCTGCGTGGCGCGCCGCGACGGCATCGTGGAGTCGGTGGACGCCAGCCGCATCGTGGTGAAGGCGGACTCCAACGCGGCCCTGAGCGACGTGTCGAGCGAGGTGGATATCTACAACCTGCTCAAGTACCAGCGCTCCAACCAGAACACGTGCCTCAACCAGAAGCCCATCATCCGCAAGGGTGACCGGGTGAAGAAGGGCGACGTGATCGCGGACGGTCCGGCCACCGAGACCGGTGAGCTGGCGCTGGGACAGAACATCGTCGTCGCGTTCATGCCGTGGCAGGGCTACAACTTCGAAGACTCCATCCTGCTCAGCGAGCGCATCCTCAAGGAGGACGTCTTCACGTCCATCCACATCGAGGAGTTCGAGTGCATCGCGCGCGACACCAAGCTGGGCAAGGAGGAGATCACCCGCGACATCCCGAACGTGGGTGAGGAAGCCCTCAAGGACCTGGACGAGAGCGGCATCATCCGCATCGGCGCCGAGGTGAAGCCCGGCGACGTGCTGGTGGGCAAGATCACCCCGAAGGGCGAGACCCAGCTCTCCCCCGAAGAGAAGCTGCTGCGCGCCATCTTCGGTGAGAAGGCCGGCGACGTGCGTGACAGCTCCCTGCGCGTGCCTCCGGGCGTCGTGGGCACCGTCATCAACGCCAAGGTGTTCAGCCGCAAGGGCGTGGAGAAGGACGAGCGCGCCAAGCAGATCGAGTCCATGGAGGAGGCGAAGCTCCTCAAGGATCAGAACGACGAGATCAAGGTCCTCCAGGACTCCGCCTACAGCCGCCTCCGCGGCCTGGTTCGCGGCAAGGAGGTCCAGGGCAAGCTCGTGGACGACAAGGGGAAGATCCTCCTGAAGAAGGGGGACATCCTCAACGACGAGCTGCTGACCACGGTGCCCTACAAGTACTGGGGCGAGATCTCCGTCGGTGAGCCGCTGGACGCGCGCCTGCGCGACATCCTGCGCAGCCTGGAAGACACGAAGGAGGCCGTGAAGCTGGCCTTCGGCGAGAAGATTGCCCGCATCAAGAAGGGCGACGAGCTTCCTCCGGGCGTCATCAAGATGGTGAAGGTGTACGTCGCCATCAAGCGCAAGCTGGCGGTGGGCGACAAGATGGCCGGTCGCCACGGCAACAAGGGCGTTGTGTCCCGCGTCCTCCCCGAGGAGGACATGCCGTACCTGGAGGACGGGCGTCCGGTGGACATCGTCCTCAACCCGCTCGGCGTCCCCAGCCGCATGAACATCGGGCAGATCCTCGAGGTCCACCTGGGTTGGGCCGCGAAGGGCGTCGGCGAGCAGCTGCAGCGCTACCTCGACGAGAACTTCAGCGGCGAGCAGCTCAAGAAGCAGCTGAAGACCGTGTACGACGACAAGGCCTTCGGCGACTTCGTGGACGGCCTGTCCGACCAGGAGGTCCAGGACCTCTGCCGTCGCCTGAAGAAGGGCATCCACGTTGCGACGCCGGTGTTCGACGGCGCCCGCGAGACGGAGCTGCACGCTCTCTTCGACGAAGGCCGCCTGCCCCGCTCGGGCCAGATGGTGCTCTTCGACGGTCGCACGGGTGAGCCGTTCGACCAGAATGTCACCGTGGGCGTGATGTACATGCTCAAGCTGCACCACCTGGTGGACGAGAAGATCCACGCCCGTTCCATCGGGCCCTACTCGCTCGTCACGCAGCAGCCCCTGGGCGGCAAGGCCCAGTTCGGCGGCCAGCGTCTGGGAGAGATGGAAGTGTGGGCGATGGAGGCCTACGGCGCGGCGTACACGCTGCAGGAGTTCCTCACCGTCAAGTCGGACGACGTGGTGGGCCGCACGCGCATGTACGAGGCGATCGTCAAGGGCGACAACGTCCTGGAGAGCGGCCTGCCCGAGTCGTTCAACGTGCTCCTCAAGGAACTCCAGTCGCTGGCCCTGGACGTGGAATTGCTGGAGAGCGCGCCCCCGGAGCGTCAGCGCAGCTTCGGCGGCGACTTCCTGGGTGGTGGCGACGGCGAGGACCGGAAGTCCGGGACCGAAGCCTAGGCCTTTTTAGCAGCCGGTGCGCCCGCCTGACCGGTCGGTATCGCTTCCTCGTGGAGGGAGCGGCCGACCGGGTGCAGGGCGGGGGCCCGAAACGTTTGGCGCCTTGAGCGCTCATAAGTTTTCGGAGGCAACGTGAAGGACATTTTCAACTTCTTCGAGAAGCCGAAGGACCCGCTGTCGTTCAACGCCATCCGCATCGCGCTGGCGTCGCCCGACAAGATTCGGCAGTGGTCGCACGGCGAGGTGAAGAAGCCGGAGACCATCAACTACCGTACGTTCAAGCCGGAGCGTGACGGCCTGTTCTGCGCGCGCATCTTCGGTCCCGTGAAGGACTACGAGTGCAACTGCGGCAAGTACAAGCGCATGAAGCACCGCGGCGTCGTGTGTGAGAAGTGCGGCGTGGAGGTCATCCAGTCCAAGGTGCGTCGTGAGCGCCTGGGGCACATCACGCTCGCCACGCCCGTGGCCCACATCTGGTTCCTCAAGTCGCTGCCCAGCCGCATCGGCAACCTGCTCGACATCACCCTCAAGGAGATGGAGAAGGTGCTGTACTGCGAGAGCTACATGGTCATCGACCCGAAGGCGACGCCGCTGCAGCGTGGCGAGCTCGTCTCCGAGGAGAAGATGCACCGGCTCTTCCAGGAGCACGGCGAGGACTCGTTCACCGCGGGCATGGGCGGCGAGGCTGTCCGTGAGATGCTCAAGTCCCTGGACGTGGAGAAGCTGTCCGAGGAACTGCGCAAGGACATGCGCGAGACCACCAGCGAGGCGAAGCGGAAGAAGTACGCCAAGCGCCTGAAGGTGGCCGAGGCGTTCCGCGTCTCCGGCAACAAGCCGGAATGGATGATGTTGGACGTCATCCCGGTCATCCCGCCCGACCTGCGTCCGCTCGTTCCCCTGGACGGTGGCCGCTTCGCGACCTCCGACCTGAACGACCTGTACCGCCGCGTCATCAACCGGAACAACCGCCTCAAGCGGCTCCAGGAATTGAACGCGCCGGACATCATCATCCGCAACGAGAAGCGGATGCTCCAGGAGGCCGTGGACGCGCTGTTCGACAACGGCCGCCGCGGCAAGACCATCACCGGCCCGAACAAGCGGCCGCTGAAGTCGCTGTCCGACATGCTCAAGGGCAAGCAGGGCCGGTTCCGTCAGAACCTCCTCGGCAAGCGCGTGGACTACTCGGGCCGCTCCGTCATCGTCGTCGGTCCCGAGCTGCGCCTGCACCAGTGCGGCCTGCCGAAGATCATGGCGCTCGAGCTCTTCAAGCCGTTCATCTACAACAAGCTCGAAGAGAAGGGCTACGTCACCACCATCAAGTCGGCGAAGAAGATGGTGGAGAAGGAGCGTCCTGAGGTCTGGGACATCCTCGAGGACGTGATCCGCGAGCACCCGGTGCTCCTCAACCGCGCCCCCACGCTGCACCGTCTGGGCATGCAGGCCTTCGAGCCCGTCCTCATCGAGGGCAAGGCCATCCAGCTGCACCCGCTGGTCTGCGCCGCGTTCAACGCCGACTTCGACGGCGACCAGATGGCCGTGCACGTGCCGCTGTCCATCGAGGCCCAGATGGAAGCGCGCGTCCTGATGATGTCGACGAACAACATCCTCAGCCCCGCGAACGGCAAGCCCATCATCGTCCCGACGCAGGACATGGTGCTCGGCATCTATTACATGACCCGCGCCCGCGAGTTCGCCAACGGCGAAGGCCGCGTGTTCGCGTCGCCGGAAGAAGTGCGCGCCGCGTACGACCACGGCGAGGTGCACCTGCAGGCCAAGGTGGTGTGCCGTATCGACGCCAAGCGCAAGGAGACCACGGTCGGCCGCGTGCTGCTGTGGGAAGTCGTTCCGCGCCGCGTGGGCTTCGACGCCATCAACAAGGTGCTCGACAAGAAGTCGCTCGGTAACCTCATCGACCTCTGCTACCGCCTCACGGGCGAGAAGGAGACGGTGCTGCTGGCCGACCGCATCCGGAGCCTGGGTTACTTCCACGCGACCCGCGCCGGCATCTCCATCGCGCTCAAGGACATGATCATCCCTGCGAAGAAGCAGGAGTTCCTGGACTACGCGCGCAAGGAAGTGGCGGAGATCGAGAACCAGTACCTCGAGGGCCTCATCACCGACGGTGAGCGCTACAACAAGGTCATCGATATCTGGGCGGAGATCACCGAGAAGGTCGCCCAGGAGATGATGCAGCAGATCTCCACCGACGAGGCCACCGGGGACGTGGACGGCAAGCGCATCTCGCGCAAGCAGCCGTCGTTCAACCCCATCTACATCATGGCCGACTCGGGCGCGCGCGGCAGCGCCCAGCAGATCCGTCAGCTGGCCGGTATGCGCGGCCTGATGGCCAAGCCCTCCGGCGAAATCATCGAGACGCCCATCACGGCCAACTTCCGTGAAGGCCTCTCCGTGCTCCAGTACTTCATCTCCACGCACGGCGCCCGCAAGGGTCTGGCGGACACGGCGCTCAAGACGGCCAACTCCGGTTACCTCACCCGCCGTCTCGTCGACGTGGCGCAGGACGCCATCATCAACGAGTACGACTGCGGCACCATGGACGGTCTGTTCATCGGCGCCTTGGTCGAGGGCGGCGAGATCATCGAGCCGCTGGGTGAGCGCATCCTGGGCCGCGTGGCCCTGGACGACATCCTCGACCCCGTGACGGGCGAGGTGCTGGTGCGCGCCAACGAGGAGATCGACGAGGAGCGCGTCCGCCGCATCGAGAACAGCGGTCTGGACCGGGTGAAGATCCGCTCGGTGCTGACGTGCCAGGCCAAGCGCGGCATCTGCGTGGAGTGCTACGGCCGTGACCTGGCGCGTGGCCGCAAGGTGTCCGTCGGCGAGGCCGTGGGCGTCATCGCGGCGCAGTCCATCGGCGAGCCGGGTACCCAGCTCACGATGCGCACCTTCCACATCGGTGGTGCGGCGACGCGGCGCGCGGAGCAGTCCAGCCTGGAGAACCGCTACGCGGGCTCCGTGAAGTTCGCGGGCCTGAACACGGTGCAGAAGGCGGACGGCACGCTGGTGGCCATGAACCGCAACGGCGAGCTCGTCGTCGTCGACGAGTCGGGCCGCGAGCGCGAGCGCTACCAGATCATCTACGGCGCCCGCATCCTGGTGAAGGAACATCAGAAGCTGGAGCCGGGCGTGCTCCTGGCCGAGTGGGACCCGTTCGCGATTCCCCTGCTCACGGAAGTGGGCGGTGTCGTGCGCTACGAGGACATCATCGAAGGCGTGACGATGTCCGAGACGCTGGACGAAGTGACCGGTCTGTCTCGCAAGACGGTCATCGAGTCCAAGGACCCGGAGGCGCGTCCGCGCGTCACCATCCGCGACGCGCAGGGCAACGTGAAGGACCTGCCGTCCTCCCGCAACCAGGCGAGCTACTTCCTGCCCCAGGGCGCGATCATCACCGTGAACGACACGGATGAGATCTCCGCGGGCGAGGTCATCGCCAAGGTGCCGCGTGAAACGACGAAGACCAAGGACATCACGGGCGGTCTGCCCCGCGTGGCCGAGCTCTTCGAGGCGCGCAAGCCCAAGGACGCGGCGGCGATCGCGGAGATCGACGGCGTGGTGTCCTTCGGCAAGGACACCAAGGGCAAGCGCAAGCTCATCATCACCCCCGAGGTGAGCGGCGAGCAGCGCGCGGACCTGGCCAAGGAGTACCTGATCTCCAAGGGCAAGAGCATCAACGTCCACTCCGGCGACCGCGTGAAGGCCGGCGAGGCGATGATGGACGGCGCGGCCAACCCGCACGACATCCTCAAGGTGCTGGGCGAGAAGGAACTCGCGCGCTACCTGGTGGACGAAGTGCAGGAGGTCTACCGACTGCAGGGCGTGAAGATCAACGACAAGCACATCGAGACGATCGTCCGGCAGATGCTGCGCCGGGTGCGCGTCACCGACGTGGGCGACACCAACTTCCTGGTCGACGAGCAGGTCGAGAAGTGGGTGTTCGAGGAGGAGAACGAGAAGGTCATGGCCGAGGGCAAGCGCCCGGCCGTGGGTGAGCCGCTGCTGCTCGGCATCACCAAGGCCTCGCTCTCCACCGAGTCGTTCATCTCCTCGGCGTCGTTCCAGGAGACCACCAAGGTGCTCACCGAGGCCGCCATCAACGGCAAGGTGGACTACCTGCGCGGCCTCAAGGAGAACGTCATCATGGGCCGGCTCATCCCCGCCGGCACGGGCCTGCCGAACTACAAGCACCTCGACATCGAGGTGGAGAGCCCCACGGACGAGGTCAACGAGATGGAGGCCGCCCTGGCCGCTACCCACGGCGACGGTCCGCTGACCCCTCCGCCGTCGCGGCCGGACACCCGGTCCACCGACGTCGCCTAGTGCTTCCTGAGGAGCGTCCCTGACGCTCCCGGCAGTCAGCCGCCGTCCTGGGTCACCCGGGGCGGCGGCTTTCTCGTTTTGCACACTTCGTCTTCTGTCTCCTTGACAGTATGTCGCGGTGCGTTATGTTGACGCATCACGTTATACGAGCCCGGGAAGCCGGGCGGGGGAGCAGGACATGACGACGACGAGCGCGAAGGTGACGGCCGTGACGCAGAACGTGGAGAACTTCCTCAAGGGGCAGTTCTCCCAGGCCCAGAAGCGTTTCGAAGGTCTGGAAGGGGAGGCCAACAAGGCCTTCAAGGCGCTGGAGACGCGGGGCCAGGACGCGGCGAAGGAGGTCCAGGCCCTGTGGGTGAAGGTGCAGGCGGGTGAGCTGCGCACGGACCCCCGGGTGCAGGAGCTGAGCAAGAAGGTGGACGCGGCCAGCGTGGAGCTGCGCAAGCGGCTGGATGCGCTGCAGGCGAAGGTCGTGGAGGCCGTGGGAGTTGCCAGCCAGTCCCAGGTGGAGCAGATCACCCACGAGCTGGGCCGCCTGTCGAAGAAGCTGGATGTACTGCTGAAGCCCACCCGTCGGGCCCACGGCGCGACCAAGAATTCGGGCGGCGCGGCGTCTTCTCCGCGAGCCTGAGCAGCGTTTTCATAACCTGGGGGGTGTGCTTAGGTGGCCGCCCCCTTTAGTTCGAGCCCCGGGTTTCCGTTGAGGGAACGCCGGGGGACTCCCGGAGCGACTTCATGGACAACAACACCGAGGCCCCCCGAGAGAAGACCTCCGTGGCGGAGGCATTCGAGCGCATCTGGAGCCAGGCGCTCCTGGCGGTGAACACGGCGGAGGAGGAGGCCTCCCGCGCCGCGCAGCGCGTGGCGTCCGTCGCGGGCTGGAGCCAGGACGAGGTGAAGCGTCAGGCCCGTGAGTTCGCGGAGCGGCTGACGGGGCACCGCAAGGACCTGGAGCACAACGTGGAAGAGCGGGTCCGCACGGCCCTGACGTTGCTCAAGCTGCCGCGCCGCGAGGAGTTGCAGGCGTTTGGCAGCCGACTGGAGCGCCTCTCCGAGCGCATCCAGGCCCTGGAGCACCGCAAGTGAGTGGACCCGCCGCCTCGGGCGGCAGGTCGCTGGGAACGCGGTTCTTCGCGGGGCTGCATGCCCTGAGCAGCGGGTGCTCCCGGCTCCCGTTGCTCGCGGGCGTGGCGCTCGTGGTGTCCGCGCGGGTGGTGCCCCTCTTGGAGGAGCCCGCCCCCCCGTCCGTCGTTCCCGAGCTGGTGTCGCAGGAGTCCGTCTCCGAGGAGGCGATGCTCATCGACGCGGTGCTGGCCAAGCGCGCCCCGGACCTGGGGCTCACGCTGCGCCGGCGCCTGGGACAGGCCATCGACGAGGAGTCCCGCCGCACCGGGTATGATCCGCTGCTCGTGCTGGCGCTCATCGACGTGGAGTCCGACTTCGAGGAGGAGTCCATCTCCGACAAGGGCGCGCGGGGCCTGATGCAGATCAAGCCCAGCACGCTGCACTTCCTGGCGGAGAAGGAGGGGCTGCGGCTGTCGCGCGAAGAGGTGGTGGCCGACCCCGCCGTCTGCGTGCGCCTGGGCATCCGCTACCTGCGCTCGCTGCAGAGCCGGTTTGGCGGCGACCTGGACCTGGCGCTGATGGCGTACAACGCCGGCCCCACGCGCATCCGGGATGCCCTGAAGGCCGGGGAGCTGGAGAAGTTCCGCCGCTACCCCCGGGCCGTGCAGCGCGACTTCCGCCGCTTCCGCGAAGGCCACGGCCTGGGCGGGGACTGGGCGCTCGCGCAGCGGGAGCTGCCGCCCGAAACGCCCGGCGCGACGACGACCGCGGCCCCCTGACGGACGCCGTAGTGCCTTCCCGGTGAATGTTTGGGGCCGTGGCGGGTTCCAACCCACGCCACACTCGCCTTGTCCCGCTCCCCGGGGTGCGCTAAGTCGTTGCAAGCCCCCGGGACTGTTGAGGATTCCCTGGAGGGATGCCCCCCATGTCTCGTCCGTCCGCCCGCATCGCGCTCACTGTCGCCGCCACGCTGGTCCCCCTGTGGGCCCTGGCCGGCTCTGTCTTCCTCAACGGCGTCAACATCGACGGCGTGAAGAGCCAGCGCTTCGAGAAGGCCACCGTCCGCATCGACGCGGAGGGCAACGTCCACATCGACGCGCCGGGGTATGCCGCCCGCGTGACGACCGTGACGCCCACGCCGGCGGCCCCCGCCGCGAAGCCTCCTCCGGCCTCGCCGCCGGCCGCGGGGGCCCCTGTCGATGCCGGCGTCGCGACGGCGCCCGTTCCGGCGGCTCCCACGGCGCCCGTGCCGGGGCGCATCACCCAGCGCTACTGGCTGGTGACCGAGCAGACGACGCCGGGGATGACGGACTTCGACATCGACGTGTACGTGAACTCGCGCTGGGTGCGTCGTTTGCGCAACAACGAGGACCAGGTGGCGCAGGACATCACCCGTGAGTTGCGCCCCGGGCCGAACGCGGTGACGCTGATTGCCCGCAAGACGCCTGGAGGCACCCGCCGCAGCACGTCCGCCAGCAACGTCTTCAAGGTGATCATCGGGGAAGGCAATGAGGGCGGCGGCAACGTGATGATTGACACGCCCCTCATCCGCTTCCAGAAGACGGCTGCGGACGCGCAGGATGCGACCGAGGAGTTCACCCTCACCACCCGCTGACACGGGAGGGCGCGGGGAAGGGAGACGACGGTGTTCACCATCGACGAGCGTTACCGGGGGCTCCCCGCCAGTCGCGACCAGGTGCTCGCGTTGCACCTGTCCCTCAACGCGCCGCACGTGGCCATCCCCGGCAAGCAGGCTGGGCCGGCGCAGGCCTTCGTGGTGGGACTGCGCGGAGGGCAGGGTGCGGGCGTCTTCGTGTACCTGTACCTGGTGGAGGCCGGTGACTGCGCGGTGTACGTGTCCGGGCGGCGCGTCCAGTCCGCGGACGAGCTGCGGGAGGACGAGGACGACGCGCTCGGGTTCGTGGAGTCGCTGGGCTTCATGATGGACAACGCGAACTGGCGCGCGGTCGCGCCCGCGCAGCAGGACGAGTGGCTCAAGACGCTCCCCGTCTTCTTCAAGGAGCCCACGCTCGTGCCCGCCGTGAAGGCCCGCGCCGAAGAGAAGCGCAACGTCGCCACCACCCTGGGCCGCTTCCTGGCCGCGTTCTGAACCTCCACCCCGGATTGGCTCCCATGTTCCGCATCCCTTCCGCCTGTTGCCTCGCGTTCGTGCTCGCGTCCTGGGGTTGTGCGCACGTCCCTACGGAGAAGGAGCGCGAGAGTTCGGAGATCCACTACGACCTGGGCGTGCAGGCCCAGCAGCACGGCCACGTGCAGGACGCGCTCATGGAGTACCAGAAGGCGCTGGAGATGAACCCGGGCAACCCGGAGGCCCACAACGCGATGGGCATCCTGCTGCACCTGTCCTTCCGGCGGCTCGACGAGGCCGCGGCCCATTACGAGAAGGCGCTGGAGCTGCGTCCGACGTTCTCCGACGTGCGCAACAACCTGGGCAACCTGCGGTTGGATCAGGGGCGCTACGACGACGCCATCAAGCTGTACGAGGCGGCGCTCAACGACATGCAGTACCGCTTCGGCTTCTCCGCGCAGGGCAACCTGGGGTGGGCGCTCTACAAGAAGGGCGACACCGTGAACGCGCTGCAGAACATCAAGGCGGCGGTGACGACCAATCCGGAGTTCTGCATGGGCTTCCGGAACCTGGGCATCATCTACGACGAGACGGGCAAGACGGAGGAGGCCTGCCAGCAGTTCGCCCACTACCGCGAGAAGTGCCCGGACACGGCGGAGGCCTACCGCCGCGAAGGCGTGTGCCAGGCGAAGCTCGGGAACGTGGAGGCGGCGAAGGCGGCGCTCGCGGGCTGTGAAGCCAAGGCGCAGGCCTCCGAGCAGCTGCTCAAGGACGACTGCCGCTCACTGCTGCAACACCTCTAGCCGGGGGCCCAGGGGACCGTGGATCACGTCGACTTCGGCAAATACCTCAGTCAGCAACGCGAGCTCCGCGGGCTGTCGCGCGAGGACGTCTCTCGGGAGACGAAGATCCCCCCCAGCCTCGTCGCGGCGCTGGAGGCGGGGCAGGTGGAGCGTCTGCCCGAGCGCGTGTTCGTCCTGAACTACATCCGCGCGTATGCCCAGGTCATCGGGCTTTCGCCGGAGGAAGCGGCGCTGCGCTACGAGGAGGTGGACCGGGCAGTGCCTGCCCCCTCGCCGGTGCAGTTGGAGAAGGAGCGGCGCAAGCGGGCGTACGTCATCCTGGCCGCGGTGCTGGCGGTGCTGCTCCTGGGCGCGGCCCTGTTCCTGGTGCTGACCGGGAAGCTTCCCTCACCCCTGGCGCGTTGAAGGGGGATCATGGAGCGGTACGCCGACGACGCGTTCGTGCTGTCCACGGTCGACTACGGTGAGTCCGACCGGATGGTGACGCTGCTGACGCGCGAGCACGGCAAGCTGACCGCGTTCGCCGCGGGAGCGCGCAAGAGCAAGCGCCGCTTCGCCGGAGCGCTGGAGCCGTTCATGCGGCTGCGCGTCCAACTGGTGGAGACGCGGGGCAGCACGGTGCGGCTGGACTCCGCGGACATCGTCTCCGGGTTCTACGCCGCGCGTGAGGACCTGTCGCTCATCGCGCGGGCGCTGTACGCGGTGGAGCTGTGCCGCGAACTCACGCGCGACCATGAACCGCACCCGGAGCTGTTCCTCTTGTTGGAGGCCTATCTCCACCGCCTGGACGCGAAGGAGGCGGGGCCCACGTCGCTTTTGGCCTTCGAGCTGTCGGCGCTGGCGCAGGCCGGACTGATGCCCCGCTTCGACTCCTGCGCGCTGTGCGGCGGCGCTCCCGGTGAGCGGCCCCGATTCGACCAGGGGCACGGCGGCGCGGTGTGCGAGCCGTGCGGCGGACGGGCCCGCGATTCGGTCGCGGTGCCGGTGGCGTTGCTGTCCGGGCTTCGCTCGCTGCAGGAGGGCGGGCGGACACCGCTGCCTCCCGACCTCCGGGCCCGGGCGCGCGGTCTGCTCAACGTCTTCATCGCGCACCATCTGGGCCGGCGGCTCAAGAGCGTGGACTTCATGGCCCAGGTGGGCCTGGACTGAAGCGCGGTCCCGCGCGTTCGCGGGCAGGGGGAGCGTCCCATGCACGAGGCTGGACCGCTGGACGTGGTGTGTGTCGGCGAGACGCTGGTGGACTTCCTTCCCGCGGCCGGTGGCGCCTCGCGCGTGCGGGACGTGGACGCCTGGCGGCCTTCGACGGGCGGCTCGCCGGCGAACGTCTCCGTGGGGCTCGCGCGCCTGGGGCTGCGCTCGGCGATGGTGGGCGTGGTGGGCTCGGATGAGTTCGGCCACTTCCTGCGCGACCGGCTGGCGGCGGAGGGCGTGGATGTCAGCCGTCTTCGCCAGGTGGACCACGCGCGCACGGGCCTGTTGTTCGTGTCGCTGGATGCGCGGGGCGAGCGCAGCTTCACGTTCTTCCGGACGCGTTCGGCGGAGTTCCTGCTGGATGGCTCGGACGTGGACGGGGACTTCGTACGGCGCGCGAAGGTGCTGCATTCCGGCTCCAACTCCCTGGTGTTGCCGGAGGCGCGCGAGGCCGTGGTGCGCCTGCTCACCCTGGCGCGCGATGCCGGGATGATCGTGAGCTGTGATCCGAACCTGCGGCTGCACGTGTGGCCGGAGCCCGAGGAGCTGCGGGTCCTCCTGGGACGCATGCTGCCGCTGTGCACGGTGGTGAAGCTGTCGGAGGAGGAGGTGCCCTTCGCGACCGGCACTCAGACGCCCGAGGAAGCCCTGCGGCATCTGGACGGGCTGGGCGTGCGGCTGCCAGTGGTGACGCTGGGCGAACAGGGCGCGGTGTTCCTCTGGCGGGGCGAGGTGATCCACGTCCCCGCCCCCCGCGTGACGGTGGTGGACACGACGGGCGCGGGGGATGGCTTCGTGTCGGCGCTGCTGCATGGGCTGGTGCGCTGGTACGGCGATGCGCGCTCGCTCGCGGACGCGACGCGGGAGGAACTGGTCGCGCTGATGACGTTCGCGGCCGACGTGGGGGCCCGGGTCGTGACGAAGCTGGGCGCGGTGGCGGCGCTTCCCCGAGTCTCCGAGGTGGAGGGCCTGCTGCCCACGCGTCCCGCTGGAGCGGACTCCGTCCAGCGCGCCGCGCGTTGAACCCGGACGCCGGGCCGGGTCAGGCTCCCGTGCTTCAGTGCGTCCAACGTGGCCCACCATCCCACCGGGGAGGGACCGATGAGCGACCCAAGACCTGATGCGACGTCCTCCACCACCGCCAGGGTCCGGGGATTGGAACAGATCGACCGGCTGTCCGTGCCGCTGCCGCACGGCACCGAGGTGACGACTCGCGTGGAGCGCGTGGCCTCCGCCGGGCGTCGCATCCCCCAGGGCGTGGTGGGCCGCGTCGTGCGCGCGCATGACGGCGGCTTCGACGTGCAGATCGTCGGCGTGGGCGAGGTGTGGTTCGCGCGCGACGAACTGGTGCCCCGGCGCGTGGGCCAGGTCCAGTTCGCCCAGCGGCGCGAGGCGGCCTGGGGCGCGCTGCGGCCTTGCGTGGTGCTGGAGACGCGCGTGGGCAGCCATGCCTGGGGGCTCGCGGACGAGCGCTCCGACGTGGATGTGCGCGGCGTGTTCTCGCTGCCCCTGTCATGGACGCTGGGCCTGGGACAGGCGCCGCAGGATCTGGTGAGCGCGGATGGCAGCACCACGTACTGGGAGGTGCGCAAGACGGTGGAGCAGGCCCTGCGCGCGGATCCGAACACGCTCGAAACGCTCTTCGTCCCCGGCGCGACGGCTTCGGACGTGCTGGGCGAGTGGATGCTCGAAGCGCGCGAGGCGTTCGTCTCCAAGGCCATCTTCGGCAGCTTCGGGCGCTATGCCATGAGCCAGCTCGACAAGCTCACCCGCAGCCAGCGGCTGGCGGAGCACCGCGATCTGCTCCTCGCGTGGCTGTGCGAGGACCCCACGCCGGACCTGGACGAGGTGGCCCGGAGGCTGGCCGCCGTGTCGCCGCGGAGCGCGCCCACGCCCGAGGACGGGGTGCTAGCCGCGAAGACCTACGTCAAGCAGCTCTACCGCTCGCTCTGGGACCAGGGGTTGCTCGCGGCCAACGACTTCGCGGCGCTGACGGCGTACGCGCGTGGCGGCGGTCAGCGGCCCCCGTCCGCCCGGGAGCTGCGACCGAAGAACGCCTACAACCTGCTGCGTCTGGTGGCGCTGGCGACGGGGTGGCTGCGCGACGGGGCTCCCACCTTCGAGGCCACGGGGGCGCTGAAGGCACGGCTGCTCGACATCAAGGGCGGGCAGGTGCCGCTGGAAGACGTCCTGCGCGACGCGGAGGCGATGGCGCCCGCGCTGGAGGCCGCGCACCGGGAGAGCCGGCTGCCGGAGCACCCGGATTACGCTCGCGCGGACCGGCTGTTGCGGCGGGTGGGGGATGAGGTGGCGCGGCGCTGGGTGCAGAAGACGCCCGGGCCCCTGGGACGTGACGCACCGGAGGCTCCGGCGCTGGAAGGAGGGACGGAATGAAGGGCACGATGACGGAGCATCAGCAGCGGATGGCGGACCGGGTGCTGGACGAGGAGTCGCGCAAGCGCGAGCACCTGGTCGTCGCGCTCTCCGGCGCGCATGCGTACGGCTTTCCCTCGCCGGACAGCGACCTGGACCTCAAGTCCATCCACATCGCGTCCACCAGCGCGCTCCTGGGCCTGCAGCCCCGCCACCTGAACGCCGAACGGCTGGAGGTGCTGGAGGGCGTGGAGGTGGACTACTCGTCCAACGAGCTGCAGCCGGTGCTGCTCGGCATCCTCCAGGGCAACGGCAACTACATCGAGCGGGTGCTGGGGGCCATCCCCGTGCGGACCCTTCCGGAGCTGGAGCCCCTGCGTCCCCACGTGCGGGCCGTGCTGTCGCGCCGCATCCACCGGCACTACCGGGGCTTCGCGCACGGCCAGCTCCGAGAGTGGGAGAAGAGTGGCTTCCGCTCCGCGAAGAAGCTGCTGTACGTGCTGCGCACCACGCTCACCGGCACGCATGCGCTGCGCACGGGCGAGGTGGAGACGGACGTCACCGTCCTGCTGGAGCCCTATGGTTTCAGCGACGCCCACGCGCTGGTGGAGCAGAAGCTCCGGGGCGAGCGCAGCGAACTGCCCGAGGCGCTCAGCGAGCGGTGGCAGGGCGAGGTGAAGCGCGCCTTCGAGGTGCTCGACGCGGCCGACGCGGACTCCCGGTTGCCGCTGGAACCCCCGGCCCCGGCGGTGGCGGCGCTCGAAGGGTGGATGCTCGACGTGCGGCGCCAGCGGTTTGGCGCCTGACCTGTTTTCCCGGCTCTCCGGGGCGGCCCGGCGAGGAAGGGGCGGCCGCCCGTGAAGACGATCATCGACCTGGGAAGGTCCGGCAGGTAACATCCCCGTGGCCATGAGCACGCAGGGTGGCGCCGGAGAAGATCCCGACCGGGGGCGGCGCATCGGAAAATACGAGATCCTCACCCGCCTCTCGATGGGAGGGATGGCGGAGCTGTTCCTCGCGTTCACCTCCGGCCCCGGTGGCTTCCGCAAGTTCGTCGCGGTGAAGCAGATCCTCCCCGACATCAAGAAGGACGACCAGTTCGTCAAGATGTTCCTCGACGAGGCGCGCATCACCGCCGCCTTCTCGCACGCGAACATCGGACAGGTTTTCGACCTGGGGGAGGAGGACGGCGAGCTGTACCTCGCCATGGAGTTCCTGCCCGGCCAGAACCTGGAGCAGGTGGTGAAGATGGCGGCCAAGCGCAACTACGCGTTGCCGCTGGGCTTCAGTGCCCGCGTGGTGCGCGACACCTGCCTGGGCCTGCACTACGCCCACCACTTCATGGATCCGTCGGGCCGTCCCGTGGCGGTGGTGCACCGGGACGTGTCTCCGAAGAACGTGATGATCACCTACGACGGCGTCGTGAAGGTGATCGACTTCGGCATCGCCAAGGCGCGCGGCAAGCTGGGCCGCACGCAGGTGGGCACCGTGAAGGGGACCAGCGGCTACATGTCCCCGGAGCAGGTTCGCGACAAGGGGCTGGACGGCCGCAGCGACCAGTTCTCCACGGGCGTGATGTTGCATGAGCTGCTGGTCGGGCAGCGCCTGTTCAGCGCGCCGGGCGAGGCCGCCGTGATGATGCAGATCGTGGACGGGGACATTCCCGTGCCGCGCTCGCTCAACGCGGCGATCCCCGAGGCCCTGGAAGCCGTGGTGCTCAAGTCCCTGTCGCGGGATGCCGCGCAGCGCTTCGGCACCTGCCGCGAGATGGCGCGCGCCATCGAAGCCTCGCTGGGCTCCGAGCTGTACGACGAAGACCAGATGACCGCCGTCATGGGCGAACTCTTCGAGGAGAAGCGCCAGAAGACGCGCACCCTCCTGGAGCTGGCCAGCCGCGCCGAGGACGCCCGCGTCAGCGAGGCCGCCGGAGCGCTCCAGTCCGAAGAGGGCAGCGACACGGCCGCCGCTGCCTCCACCGCGCAGGTGCAGTCGCCGCACGCGGGCGCTTCTTCCGCGAATGCCGCGCCTTCGTTCCGCCCCACGCCTGTCCGGCGCACGGCTGCCGAACCGACGACCCCGCCACGTGCGGGCGTGACCCCGCGTCCCGCGACCGGAGCCGCGGACGCCCGGGCCCCGCGCAGCGACACGCCCCCGATGACGCCGAGGGCGCAGCGGCCCGCGGACGCCGCCTCCACCGCGCGCCCGATCCGCCCTCCCGCCGACGCCGCGCGGGCGAACCGGCCCCGTCCCGTCGCCCGCCCGGAGGCTGCCGAGGCGCGGGCCACGCCTCCCGACGACGCGCTGTTGGATCCGCCCAGCGATCTGCAGACCCAGCGCTTCCGCACCCGGCCCGCGCGCTCCGGTGCCGGGCCCGCGCGGCCTTCCCGTTCGGCGGAGGACTCGACGGAGGCGCCCCCCGCCCGTGAGCGCTCCGGCTGGCTGGGCAAGGTGGTGCTGCTCCTCGTCCTGGGCGGCGTGGGCTATCTGGCGACGCTCGAACCGGTGCGCCGGCTGTTCATGCCGGCGTATGAGTCCGCCAGGCTGTGGGTGAAGACGGAGCTGGAGGCGACCCCGCCCGTGGACCCCGCGAAGGTGGGGAACTGGCCGCCGAAGCCGTCCGGTCCTCCGCCGGGCTTCGTGCAGAAGACCGAACCGGAGAAGGCGCCTGAAGCAGCGCCGCCGCCGCCTCCGCCCGAGCCCGTGGTGGAGGCCCCGCCCCCCGAGGAGCCCAAGGCCCCCGTCGCCAAGGGCGGTCGCAAGCCGAAGGCGACCCCGCAGGCCGCCACGGCGGAGAAGACTGTCGCGGCGAAGACGGAGGCCCCGGCGCCGAAGCCCGTGCCGGAGCCGTCGCAGCGCGCTCCGGAGCCCGTCACCACCGTCACGCAGACGCCGGAGGTCGCGGAGGTGCTGGACACCAGCACCGCCAAGGGCGCCAAGAAGGCGGGCCTGGGCTGGTTGACGCTCTACACGGTGCCGAAGAACGCGGCCGTGTTCGACGGCTCGACCCAGTTGGGCACGTCACCGCTGATCAAACTGGCGACCCCCGCGGGCACCTACCGCCTGCGCGTGGTGGATCCCCAGGACCCGGGAGGAACGAGCAAGCTGTTGTCCGTTCCCATCCGTCCGGGCGAGGTGACGAAGCTGCAGATTCGACTGGCCGACCTCCCGTCCTACACGGAGTGACGGCCGTCCTTGACGCTCCCGGACCCCCTCACTAGGGTCCGCCGCGTTCCGCCTTCGACGCACTGCGGGAAGGACTCGCCAGCCATGTACTTCCAGGATCTCATCCTCACGCTCCAGAAGCACTGGGCCGACCAGGGATGCATCGTCACCCAGTCGTACGACCTCGAGGTCGGCGCGGGCACGATGGCCCCGTACACGTTCCTGCACGCGCTCGGGCCCGAGCCGTGGAACGTCGCCTACGTGCAGCCCTCGCGGCGCCCCGCCGACGGCCGCTTCGGTGAGAACCCGAACCGCCTGTTCCAGCACCACCAGTTCCAGGTCATCCTCAAGCCCGCGCCCAAGAACGTCCAGGAGCTGTACCTGGAGTCCCTGCGGAAGGTGGGCCTGGACCCGATGGAGCACGACATCCGTTTCGTCGAGGACGACTGGGAGTCCCCCACGCTGGGCGCCTGGGGCCTGGGCTGGGAGGTGTGGTGCGACGGCGAGGAGGTGACGCAGTTCACCTACTTCCAGCAGTGCGGCGGCTTCGACTGTCGCCCCGTGGCCGCGGAGCTGACGTACGGGCTGGAGCGCCTGGCCAGGTACCTGCAGAACGTGGAGAGCGTCTTCGACATCGAGTGGGTCAAGGGCGTGAAGTACCGCGAGGTGTTCCACGCGAACGAAGTGGAGATGAGCAAGTACGCCCTCCACGAGTCGGATCCGCAGATGCTCTTCGCGCTGTTCGACGCGTACGAGAAGGAGTGCAAGCGCCTCATCGAGCGCCACCTGCCGCTGCCCGCGTATGACTACGCGCTCAAGTGCAGCCACGCGTTCAACCTGCTGGATGCGCGCGGCGCCATCTCCGTCACGGAGCGCGCGAACTTCATCAAGCGCGTGCGCGACAACGCGCGCCTGTGCGCGGAGGGCTACCTGCAGATGCGCGAGCGGCTGGGCTACCCGCTGACGAAGACGCCGTGGACCGTGGGTGAGCAGCCCCCGGTGCTGGAGGGCAAGCCCGCCAGCGACTATTGGAAGACGGTGACGCTCAACAAGCCCGTGGAGAAGAAGGAGAAGACGGAGGTGGCCCGTGGCGCGTGATCTGCTCCTGGAAGTCGGTGCCGAGGAGATCCCGGCGTCGTTCATCGTGCCCGCGCTGGAGGACCTGAAGCGCGTGCTCTCCGAGCGCATGGCCGACGCCCGCCTGAAGCACGGCGAGGTGCGCACCTTCGGGACGCCGCGCCGGCTCGCGGTGCTCGTGCGCGACGTGGCGGACGCGGGCGAGGACGTGACGAAGGAGGTGCTGGGACCCAGCGCCAAGGCCGCCTTCGACGCGCAGGGCAAGGCGACCAAGGCCGCGGAGAAGTTCGCGGAGAGCCTCAAGCTGTCGGTGGACGCGCTCGGGCGCACGACGACGCCCAAGGGCGAATACGTGTCCGCGCGCGTGGAGGAGAAGGGCCGCCCGGCGGACGCCATCCTCCAGGACGCGGTGCATACCGCGGTGCACGGCATCAACTTCAAGAAGTCCATGCGCTGGGGGGACGTGGACACGTCCTTCGCGCGTCCGGTGCAATGGCTGGTGGTGCTCCTGGGAGACACGGAGCTGCCGGTGGTGCTCGGCGACGTGAAGAGCGGGCGGACCACCTACGGCCACCGCTTCCTCGCGCCCGCCCCCATCACCCTGAAGGCGCCCGCGGACTACGAGGCGACGCTGGAGAAGGCGCACGTCCTGGCGGACATCGGCAAGCGCCGTGCGTCGCTCGTGGAGAAGTTGACCGCCGCGGCGCAGTCGGCCGGCGGACAGCTCATGGAGGACGAGGGCCTGGTGGACCAGGTGACGAACCTGGTGGAGCTACCGAGCCCCGTGGTGGGCAGCTTCGACCCACGACACCTGGACCTGCCGCCAGAGGTGCTGGTGCAGGAGATGAAGAGCCACCAGCGCTACTTCTCGCTGCTGGACGGGCAGGGCAAGCTCCTGCCGCGCTTCATCGCCGTGTCCAACACGCCGGTGCGCGACGCGCAGCTGTCCCTGCGCGGCTACGAGCGCGTGCTGCGCGCGCGGCTCGCGGACGGGCGCTTCTTCTTCGACGAGGACCGCAAGACGCCGCTGGGCGACCGCGTGGAGAAGCTGGGCCGCGTGATGTGGCAGAACCAGTTGGGCACCTACCTGGAGAAGGTGGAGCGCTTCCGCTCGCTTGCGGGCTGGCTCGCGCAGGCCACGGGCAGGGCAGGGGAGGCGGCCACGGTGGAGCGCGCCGCCACGCTGTCCAAGGCGGACCTGGTCACCGGCATGGTGGGCGAGTTCCCGGAGCTGCAGGGCGTGATGGGCCGCGAGTACGCGAAGGCCGGCGGCGAGCCGGACGCGGTGGCCCTGGCCATCTATGAGCACTACCTGCCCCGGGGCGCCGAGGACGCGCTGCCGACGCAGGACGCGGGCGCGCTCATCGGCCTCGCGGACCGGTTGGACTCGCTGTGCGGCATCTTCGCCATCGGCAAGGCCCCGTCGGGCGCGGCGGATCCGTTCGCGCTGCGTCGGGCGTGCCTGGCCATCATCCGCATCGTGCTGGGGCGGGGCTACCGCTTCAGCCTGTCGGCCGCGGTGG
Organism: Corallococcus sp. CA047B; assembly: GCF_003612065.1. Taxonomy (NCBI): domain Bacteria; kingdom Pseudomonadati; phylum Myxococcota; class Myxococcia; order Myxococcales; family Myxococcaceae; genus Corallococcus; species Corallococcus sp. CA047B. The sequence continues at coordinate 5,599 of NZ_RAWD01000070.1, read as the reverse complement.
ACGAGGCGCTGCGTCTGTTGGCCCCGAAGCTGGTCAACGTGAAGCGCAAGCCGGGTGAGGCCGCGCCGCGCGAGCAGGTGCTGGAGTTCTTCCGCGGCCGCCTCAAGGCGCTGTGGGGCGAGCACCACCGCACGGACGTGGTGGAGGCGGTGCTGGCCGTGGGCTTCGACGACCTCGTGGCCGCGAAGAAGCGCCTGGAGGCGCTGAGCCCGCTGGTGGGCCACTCGGACTTCCAGCCGCTGGCGGCGGCCTTCAAGCGCGTGGTCAACATCGTGGAGAAGCAGGGCAAGGACGTGGCGGGCGGGCAGACCAACCCGCAGCGCTTCACCGACGAGCCGGAGAAGAACCTCCACACCGCCTTCACCCAGGCGCGCGACAAGGTGGGCGAGCGCGTGCGCGCGGACGACTTCGCCGGAGCCCTGCGCGAAATCACCGGCCTGAAGCCCGCCGTGGACACCTTCTTCGACAAGGTGATGGTGATGGCCGAGGACAAGGACCTGCGGGAAAACCGCATCCGGTTCCTCACGGAGATCGGCGCCCTGTTCAACCAGGTGGCGGACTTCTCCAAGATCCAGGCGGAAGTCGCCGCCGCCTGAAGCTTTACCGCCGCAGCGTGCCCGTTCCCCCACCAGGGGAGCGGCACGCATTTTTCGGGCTTTCGCGGCCTGCGGCGTGGGTGGGTGTCGTCGGGAGGGCAACCGGGAATAGCGACAGCCCTATTCAGTTGCCCGGGGCAGGGCCCCGTTCCTACACTCCGCCCCCCTCTGATGCGCCTCCCTTTCCTGACCCCCGCGCTGTTGCTCCTCGCGGCGTGTTCGATCGAATCCGAACCGAACCCGCCCCCGTCCACCCGCTTCGTGTACCCCAGCGGGGTGGCGTTCTGGCGCCCACCCGCGGCTGGCGGTCCCTCGGCGAGCAACGGCTACCTCTTCGTCGCGAACGCGAACTTCGACAACTGCTACGACTCCGGCTCCGTGGTGGCGCTCAACCTGGACGCGCTGAGCACGCAGGCGGATGGCCAGTCCGTGCCGGTGCCCCGCCTGGGCACGGCCGTGCCGGCAAGCCCGCTCACCTTCGAGTCCCTGGCCACGTCGGCTGACTCCCTGGTGCAGATCCGCAGCTTCGCGGGTGACATGGGGATGTGGGTCAACCCGGCCAACGGCCTGCCGCGCCTGTTCGTGCCTTCGCGCGCGGAGGGCAACAACCTGCACGCGGTGGATGTCAGCCTGGCGGGAGATGGCGCGCCGGTGCTCACCTGCGTGCAGGGCGGCGTGGACTGCCGGACGGGGGCGCTGTCGCTCACGGACGACATCCCGGCGTCGCTCCAGGAGTCGGGCCGTCCGGGCCTGCCCCGCGCGCCGTCGCCCATCGGCGTGACGGTGGATGACGCGAACGGCACGCTCTACGTGACGCACTCGGAGGCGGCGGATTCGCCCGCGAACTCCAGCACCAACTTCGAGAACTATCTGGTCACGCTGCAGGTGGCGAACCCCACCCGCGACACGCTGGGCTTCATCCCGCTGTCGCCGGAGGGCTACCTCTACGGCGGCTCGGACTCGACGACGGTGGGGGCGGGGTACCTCTACGTGTCGGGCCGCAACTTCGTGGCCGGCGACAACGGCACGGTGGCCGGAAACTTCGTGCTGCGGCTGGTGGACAAGACCGTGTCCGGACGCGTCCTGGAGCCCGTCCTGTCGTCCGTCTACCGCATCCGCGAGGCGCGCGCGGTCCGCGTGGTGCCCCGGCCGGTGACGGCGGCGGAGCTGGCGGTGCGTCCCAACTTCGTGCGCGAGCGGCTGTACGTGCTGGCGCGCGGCCCGGACACGCTGCTCACGCTCGACTTCGAATACGACGCGGTGCCGGGCCAGCAGGCCACGGACCCTTCGTTCCGGGTCATCTCCGCGGTGCCCATGCCGGACGGCGTCAGCGACATGCTGATCATCAGCCGGCAGGGCGCGCCGACCAGCACGGACACCAACATCCTCGCGGTGACGAGCACCGGCGACAGCGCGGTGTCCCTCTACGACGAGGCGCTCGGACAGGTCGTCGTCCAGGTGCCGCTCGTCAATTCGCAGAACCAGACCAGCAACCCGTCGCAGGCTTTCGGGCTGACGGTGGACAACCCGGCCGGCGTGAACGCGGCGCGGCTGTTCGTGACCAACTTCGGAGACGGGCAGGTGGCCATCGTGGACATCCCCGACCTCACCCGTCCGCAGGACGCGAAGCTGGTGGCACGGCTCGGCACGCAGCAGCAGCGGGATCCGAACCAGGGCACCAGCGTGTGCCAGGAGAATCAACCTTGAAGCGCGGCATCCCTGCTGCCCTGTTGCTGAGCGCCGCCAGCCTCACGGGCGCCTGTTCCGACACCACCTCCACGGCGGGCGCCGCGGGCCTCACGGGCACGTATGACGTGGTGCTCTCCAACCAGCTCGTCTTCGTCACCTCCCAGGACCGGGACGAGCTGCGCGTGTTGGATCTCACGCGCTCGCCGCGCGAGTTCATCCCCGCGCCCAACCCGCTGGAGCCCCTGTCCATCCCCGTCGTGGCGCGGCCTGACGCGCTCACCCGCGACGTGGGCTACGACGCCGAGGGCAACGACGTGTCCGGCCCGTACATCTACGCCCGCAGCTCCGGCGGCCGGAGCATCTCCGTGGTGGCCGCCGACCGCGCGCGCCTCAACGAGGTGACGCGGCTGTCCACCGGCCAGCTCATCACCGCCTTCGCCGCGCACGCCCCGGTGGCGGAGGGCCAGCCGAGCGTCCTGTACTACGCGCTCCAGACCCGCCCGGAGGCCGCCGAAGCGCTCTGCGGTCCCTTCGGGGGCGGGGTGGTGATGCGCCAGGACCTGCCGGCCCCGGACGCCTTCGACGCCGCGACCCTTCCGGCCGCGCTGCCCGTCTTCTGCCTGCAGCCGGCGGACACGGTGCTGTCCATGATCACGCTGCCCGCGCGCGCGGGCGTGACGGACTCGCTGGTGATCGCCATCCGCAACGTGACGGGCACCAGCCGGCTGGTGCGCGCCGTCGCGGACGGTGCCTCGGTGGAGGTCGCCTACAAGCGTCCGCGCCCGGCGCCCTACACGGTGCCGACGTACACGGACCTGGTGGACATCCCGGCGCGGCTCGTCACCACCCATCCGGCCTACGGCCCGACGACGGCACGCGTGTCCCAGGGCCGTTATGTGTACGTGGTGCTCGACGAACTCACCTGCGTCTCCGCGGATTGCGAGGGCGTCATCGCGCTCGACAACGGGCCGGATCCGCTGGCGCCGTCCGCGACGCCGGTGCTCGCGCGGGATGTCACCGGCGCGCCCATGCTGACGCTGAGGCCGCCCGCGGGCCTGCCCACGGGGCTCACCCTGCGCGCGGGCCTGGAGGTGCGCGAGTTCCTGTCGGACAACATCGCCTACACGTCCCCCATCCCGCTGCTGGGCATCGTGCCGTCGTCCAACGGGCAGGTCACCCTGTTCCGCGCGGATGAGCGCCGTGCCTTCAACCTGGACCGGGACCCCACCACGGGGCCGCTGCACGCGTCGGTGTCGGTGGAGCTGCGCGACGGAACGGAGAACATCCGGACCGACCAGTTCCAGAGCATCCGGGTGGAGCAGCCGGGCTGCCCGCAGCGCACCGACGTGGCCAATGCGACGGCCTTCCTCTGTGACGGGACGCTGCCCTCCGGGACCTACCGCTTCGTCTTCCGGGGCATCCTGCCGGGCCTCATCGACCTGACGCGCGACCTGACCGTGGAGGATGCGCCCTTCCTGGTGGAGACCTCGCTGGCCGCGGCCCGCGCCGTGATTCCGGGCGACTCCATCGTGCTCGCGAACAACGTGGGCGCCTGCGCGCAGACCGTCCGGGTGCTCCGTCTGGAGGATCTGGGCGACGGTCGCACCCGGCTCTACCCGGACCTGGGGGACGCGGACACCCTGGGGGCGCTGGAGACGTGCGCCACGTATCCGAACTACTCCGTGCGCGCCGGTCCGACCGCGAAGCCCTTCGTCCTCTACTCGGGCCTGGAGAGCAGCGACTCCTACGTGCAGCGGCTGGATGTAGGGGAGGCCTACACGGTTTCCAACTTCCTGGATTATTACTACCACGCGGATGGCTTCGACCTGGGTCTGGACCCGGCCAAGCCGACTCCGACCTTCGCGCCCGCGCCGCTGTCGCTCACCCTGACGGCGACGTTCGGAGATGCCTCACGGCTCAACGCCGGCGACCGCTACGTGGTGACGCTGCTGCCGCGCTTCCGTCGCTACATCTTCGGCGTGGACATCAGCAGTTCGAGCAACCTGACGGCCTACCGCCTGCCCGGCTCCGTGGTGGCCACGGACGTGGAGGGCTCCAGCCTGGCCTACATCGCCTATCCTTCGGCGGACGGCGTGCTGCAGGTGGCCCTGGAGAACATCACCGACAACGCGGACAACCTCCAGTACCTCCGGGCCTTCCAGTAACTGGGCGGGCCTGACCGGCTCTGCTATCGTTCCCCACGTTCAGCATTTCCCGAGCCAAGACCGATGATCGATCAGAACTCCCGTCCCGCACGCAAGGTCGGCATCGCCGAGCACCTGTGGGAGACGTACGAAGAGATGGCCCAGCAGATGGGGTCGGATCGCGACGCGCTGATCAACCAGGCGCTCTTCATGTTCGCGCGCCTCAACGGCTTCATCGACGTGAAGACGAAGGCGGAGCCCGTGGTGGCGGCGGTGCCCGCGGCCACGCCCTCTGCGCGTCCGGCCTCGTCTCCGCCCCCCGCGGCCGCGTCCAAGGGGGCGCCGCCGGTGCTCGCGCCCGCACGCGCCGAACCCGCCCGGGCCTCCGCCCGCAACGTGGAGGAGCGTCCGTCCTCCAACGGCCTGGACAATGATCCGGTGCGCCGCGAGGTGGCCGAGCGCGTCCTGGAGACGGCCGCCGAGCTGGAGCGGCTCATCAAGGGCAAGAACGAGCCGCCCCCTCCCTCCGCCGACGACATGATCGAGGACGAGGAGGAGGAGCCCCTGCCCGAGCAGGAGGATCCGCCGCTCGACGACGAGCTGGAGGACGAGCCCCCCGAGGAGGCCGAGGAGGAGCCCGCGGAGGAGGCCGACGAGGAGGAGGGCGCGTCGCTCTACCTGGTCACCGAGTCCGGTGAGCAGGAGAAGATCATCAAGGACCGCTACGTCATCGGCCGTGGCAAGCACTGCGACTTCGTCATCAACTCCGGCAAGGTGTCGCGCGAGCACGCCGTCATCGCCCGCGACGGCGGCGAGTTCTACATCGAGGACCTCGGCTCCTCGAACGGGACCTGGTTCAACAAGCAGCGCATCAAGCGCCGCAAGGTCGAGGACGGGGACGAGTACTTCATCTGCAGCGAGAAGATCCGCCTCGTCATCCACTGATGACGCAGTGCCCCCCGGTTCGATGGGCCTGTTCAGCATTTGACGGGATCCGGGCCTCCCTGGTTTGATGGAGGTCGCCTGCCCTCCTTGGGGACAGGTGCCGAATGACACCTGTTCAGTCCGTGCTGTGGACGATTCTGGGAGTGGCCCTGGTGATTGCGGTGGTGACCGACGTGCTGCGCCGGCTCATCCCCGATGCCTTGACCTATCCGCTCATCGTGCTGG
>NZ_RAWD01000709.1:0-373 GCF_003612065.1 Corallococcus sp. CA047B | reverse complement strand
TTCAGGGGTGGTGGGGCTCGAATGATAGCGCGCGCGTGTTCAGGGGGTACGTACCCCAGGGCCTTTCGGCTTTTCAACAAAGGGTCCCCCTGTCCGCCGGCCTGCCGGGCATGGCGTGGAGCCGCACACCCAAGGTGGGGGACGCACACCGGCGAGCGAGCTGGCACGGGCCGTCAACCTGCGGATGAGCGTGACGCTTGCCTTGTGAAGCCTGGAACCCGCTGGTACGGTGCCCGACCTCGGCAATGGCGAAAACCTTCGAAAAAGCCGTCACGGGCTTCAACCACAACATCAAGCACAAGGGGAAGGTCTACCACGTCCAGACCGAGGACTCTGGTGTCAACAACCCTCACATCATCACCCACCTGTTCGT
>NZ_RAWD01000708.1:0-628 GCF_003612065.1 Corallococcus sp. CA047B | reverse complement strand
GACGCCAGCGTCCAGTCGGAGGTCAACTACGGGAGCGCCTCGCTCTCCAGCAACGCGGTCGTGGCCGTGGACGTGGACGGCGACGGGTGGCTCGACGCCGTCACCGTCAACGGCCAGACCAACCTGCCCCTCATCAACGGAAACATCAGCGTCTACAAGAACCTGGGCTCGAGCGCGCCCGGGACCTTCGGCGCGCCGACGAGCTTCACCACTGGCACCCCGGGCTCCGTCCACCTCTGCACCGGGGACTTCGATCACGACGGGGTGGCTGACATCGCCACGACAAGCGTGACCCAGAACCAGGTGAGCGTGCTCTTCGGCACCGGCGCGGGCAACTTCGGCGCGCCCACGTTCATCGGCATCCAGAGCACCGGCGGCGCTCAGTCAAGCATCGCCTGCCGTGACCTGAGTGGCGATGGCTTCTCCGATCTCGTGGTGACGAGCCCCGCCAGCGCACGCCTGTCGGTCCTCATCAACCAGGGAGACGGCACGTTCGCCGCCCCCGTCGCCTACAGCAATTCCGCCAGCGGCCAGACAGCGGGCATCGCCTTCGGAGACGCCAACGGCGACGGCACGCTCGACATCCTCTCGAACGGCGCGGCCGGCCGGTTCCTCTTCTACTTCAGAG
>NZ_RAWD01000707.1:0-647 GCF_003612065.1 Corallococcus sp. CA047B | reverse complement strand
CGGCAAGACGATGTCGCTGGGGCGGGGTGGGTCGGACTACTCGGCGGCGCTGGCGGCGGCGGCGCTCGATGCGCGGCTGCTGGAGATCTGGACGGACGTGGACGGCATCTTCAGCGCGGATCCGCGCCTGGTGCCGGAGGCGTTCGCGCTGGAGGAGGTGAGCTTCGAGGAGGCGATGGAGCTGGCCTACTTCGGCGCGAAGGTGCTGCACCCGAAGACGATTGCCCCGGCGCGCGAGCGGGGCATCCCGGTGCGCGTGTGCAACAGCTTCCGGCCGGAGCACCCGGGCACGCGGGTGACGGCCACGGCGCAGGCGACGCGGCATCCGGTGCGGGGCCTGTCGTTCCTGCCGGACATCGCGCTCATCAACATCGCGGGCGCGGGGCTGAAGGGCGTTCCGGGCACGGCCGCGCGCGTGTTCGAGGCGATGGCGCGCGCTTCCATCTCCGTGGTGTTGATTACCCAGGGCTCCAGTGAGTCCTCCATCAGCTTCTGCGTGGGCAAGGAGGAGGGCACCCGGGCGGTGCAGGCGCTGGAGGAGGCGTTCGAGGTGGAGCGCTCGGCGGGGAAGGTGGACCCCATCGAGTTGCAGCCGGGGCTGGCGGTGCTGAGCATCGTGGGTGACGGGATGCGGCACCGGGTGGGCG
>NZ_RAWD01000706.1:0-649 GCF_003612065.1 Corallococcus sp. CA047B | reverse complement strand
GCAGGGGGTGGGATGGATGTTCAGGATTTCCGACACCGTGTCCTTCGCCGGGGCGCAGGGGAGCGGGGAGGCGACGATGCACGCGAGGCCAGGTGCACTCCAGGTGGGTTCGTTCCGGGGCGTTCCCATCCGCGTCCACTTCACGCTGCTCCTGGCGCTGCCGCTCCTGGCCCTGTCGTTCGGCGCGGCGTTCCGGCAGGCGGCGAGCGCGGCGGAGGTGCCCCCGGAGACCCTGGGCGGACACCCCCTGCTGTGGGGCCTGGGCGTGGCGGTGGGCCTCTTCGTGTCGGTGCTCCTGCACGAGATGGCCCATACGTTTTATGCGTTGCGTCATGGCGGGGAGGTGCACGGCATCACGCTGATGATTGTCGGAGGGGTGTCGGAGCTGGCGGAGACGCCGAAGCGGCCGCGCGACGAGGCGCTGATGGCGCTGGTGGGGCCGCTGACGAGCCTGGGGCTGGCGGTGGTGCTGGGGCTGGTGACGTGGCTGATGCACGGCCTGGGCGCGTTCCAGTGGCAGTTCGCGTGCTTCACGCTGGCGATGCTCAACCTGGTGCTGGGGGTGTTCAACCTGCTGCCGGCGTTCCCGATGGATGGGGGGCGCATCGTGCGCGCGGCGCTGACGCCCCGGCTGGGGGTGGTGCGGGCC
>NZ_RAWD01000705.1:0-660 GCF_003612065.1 Corallococcus sp. CA047B | reverse complement strand
CGGACGGGGGGGTGCTCACGAGGGGCCTCGCCAGCAAGGGATGCGGGGTGGACGGGACGGGGCTGCTTTTGGCCCAGGGTCTGGAGGAGCGCAACCCCCCGGCCCGCGCTCACGCCGAAAGCACACGCACCAGCACGACCAGGCGCTTGCTTCCGCCCGCCGCGTCCCACTGCTGGTTGGTCGCGGTGGTCAGCGCCTCCGGCGCGGGACGGAAGCCCAGGCCGGAGAAGGTCCGCAGGGAGGCGGTGTTGTCCTCGTCGATGTCGGCGTGGACGCGATCCGCCCCCTGGCGCCGGGCCTCCTCCACCAGACAGCGCACCAGGGCGGTGGCCACCCCCATGCGCCGCACGCGGGGCGCCACCACCAGCGAGCGCACCCACAAGCCCTCCAGGGCCAGCCCCTCCTGGCGGTAGTCGTCCACCCAGGCGAAGCCGAACAGGCGCCCCTGCGCGTCGAAGGCCCCCGCCGCCCCACCCACGCGCCGCTCCTCCGGCAGGCCCCAGCGGTCGCGCAATTGGCGGCGCAGGAAGGTGCCGGACACCACCAGCCGCTCGGTGGCGAAGGCGAGCAGCGCGTCCAGGTCGTCCTGGCGCACCAGCCTTATCTCCACCGGCCCCACGAAGTGGCGGCGCAGGGGCCTGGTCCAGCCGGAGAACAGGT
>NZ_RAWD01000704.1:0-662 GCF_003612065.1 Corallococcus sp. CA047B | reverse complement strand
TGCCTGATGTCTCCCCGCCCGGAAAACCCGACGCCGTACGTCCCTGCCTGCTCCCCCGTGCAACCCTGGTGCCCAGGGCAGGGACGTGCACTGACGGACATTGGGAAGGGGCTGGCGGCCTGGATGCCATGTGACAGGGCCGTGACGAGACCCAGGATGGGAAGGTTTTTTCCCTCTCCGGGTCACGCGGGCCTGTAAGGCCGGGCTGTAAGAAGGGCGGTGTTACCGATCAGCGGGCGGATCCACCGGAGCTTCGGTGGAAGGTTCCGCGGGCGACCCGGCGGGGGGTTCCACGGGGACTTCCACGGGTACTTCGCGCTGCGTCAGGGCGCGCAGCACCCCCACGAGCACCAGGATCCCGACGAGCCCCAGGAGGGTGCGCCAGACGATGAGCGGCACGCCGGGTTCGCTCACGGTGAACTTCGCGTGGAGCGCCTTGGGCCGGGAGGTGAGGAAGCGGACGTCCACGTCCCAGGCGCCGGTCTCCGGGGGGACGAACTCCGTGCTCCACCCCACCGCGTCCCGCTTCAGGGCGCGCGTCACCTGACCGGGCACGCCCTCCTGGGAGAACGCGACGGTGACGCCCCCCTCGAAGGGGGGCCCCTGGATGTTGCCCACCGACAGCGTCAGGCGCAGGGGCTCGCCGGGGTGGGGTCTGTCTC
>NZ_RAWD01000703.1:0-666 GCF_003612065.1 Corallococcus sp. CA047B | reverse complement strand
GCGTGGGGGCCGTGGTCGGGCGGGCACGCCGGGGCAGCGCCGGAGGCTGCGCGGGTTCCTGCGCGCGGCGGGCCTGTTCAGCCTGACGCTGGGCCTCGGCGGCGCGGGCTTCCTCCGCGAGGCGATGGAGTTCGGCCTGACGTGCCAGTTCGGCCTGTCGCAGTGCTTCCGCGCGCTGGGCTTCGGCGTGGAGGCGGGCTTCTTCGGCGAGACGGGCTTCTTCGGCGAGGCGGGCTTCTTCCTCACGAAGCTGAGCCTCCTCCGCGAGACGGATCTCTTCGGCGATCCGAGCTGCTTCCTCGGCACGAAGGCGGGCCGATTCCGCGAGGCGGGCCTCTTCAGCCAGCCGCGCCTCTTCGGCGAGACGGGCCTCTTCAGCCAGCCGGGCCTCTTCGGCGAGACGGGCCTCTTCGGCGAGACGGGCCTCTTCAGCGAGGCGGGCCTCTTCGGCGAGACGGGCCTCTTCAGCGAGACGGGCCTCTTCAGCGAGACGGGCCTCTTCAGCCAGACGGGCCTCTTCCGCGAGTCGGGCCTCTTCAGCGAGGCGGGCCTCTTCGGCGAGACGGGCCTCTTCAGCGAGTCGGGCCTCTTCGGCGAGACGGGCCTCTTCCGCGAGGCGTGCCTCTTCCGCGAGTCGGGCCTCTTCCGCGAGACGGGCCTCTTCAG
>NZ_RAWD01000702.1:0-669 GCF_003612065.1 Corallococcus sp. CA047B | reverse complement strand
AGCAGGGGCGCGATGTAGCGCGCCGGGATGACGAGCCCCAGCGCGCGGCCGTTGGCGAGCGCGGCGGTGGCGAGGCCCACCACGTGTCCCCGCGTGTCCAGCACCGGGGCGCCCGACGCGTCCTCGGGCAGGGTGCGCGACAGCTCCAGCAGGGTGAGCCAGTCCCCCAGCACCTGCACCGCGCGGACCTCCAGGGCGCGGGCTTCCGGCGGGCGGCCGGGGCGGGCGTGCAGCACGTGGAGCGCTTCGCCCTCGATGGGCAGCGTGGCGGGGCCCAGCGGCAGGGCGGGCACCAGGTCCGGCACCGACAGGCGCAGGAGGGCCAGGTCGCGCCGCTCGTCCACGGCGGCCACCTGCACCACCTGGGTGCGCAGGCCGTCGGGCAGCACGGCGGTGATGGCGCGCGCGCTCGCCACCGCGTGCAGGCTGGTGACGACGTGGCCTTCGGTGGAGAGGACGAACCCCGTGGCGGTGTGGGCGCCCAGCTCCAGCAGCACCAGGGAGGCCCTCGCGCGGCTCAGGGCCTCCGCGGTCCGGGCATGGCGGGCCTGATCATCGTCGGACATCGCAACCCCCGCTTGTGAAGCCTGGGCCGGCATTCCCGTCGGGTGATGGCCGGGGAAGCAGCCCGGCCTTCGTTGTATCAGCCCGGCTGCCCCCCTCCCAACC
>NZ_RAWD01000701.1:0-677 GCF_003612065.1 Corallococcus sp. CA047B | reverse complement strand
CCACCAGGATGAGCCGCCCGCCCCCGCCCAGGTCCACCGGCGCGGTGAAGACGACGAAGGGCAGGCCCGCGCGCGTGAGGAAGGGCCGCGACAACAGCACCTCGCCATCCCCCTTCATCGCCTGCTGGAAGTACTCCCGGTCGGAGAAGTTGCCGGAGCGCTTGAGCCGCGAGGAGGCCACCAGCGTCTCCCCCGTCGCATCCAGCACCCAGGCCGCGTCGAACAGGCCGGAGTCATTCTCCAGCAGGTCCACCCGCTCGCGAAGGCCCTCGCGGTCCCCCGCGCGCGCCGTGGCCACGAAGGCCGCGTCCCGGCTCTGCGCACGCAGCATCGAGCGCGCCACGGTGGCCGTCTGGTCCAGCCACGCTGTCTCCGCGGCCACCGCCTGCCGCGCCTTCTCCCGCAGCTCCACCTCCAGGGCCCGCTGCGCGAGCGTGGAGGTCACCGCGCCCAGCCCCAGGATGGGCAGCACCGACGCCAGGGCCATGCCGCGAAACAACCGCCAGCGCACCCCCGCCGGCGCCGGCACCCGGCGCAGCAGCAGCAACACCAGACACGACACGGCGAGCACCGCGTACACGCCCATGCCGGCCCACGAGGCCCGCGCCCCCAGCGCGAACGTCATGTTCACGAACAGGACGCTCAGGCCCCCCAGCGCCAGCCGGCAGGCCCCCGGC
>NZ_RAWD01000700.1:0-692 GCF_003612065.1 Corallococcus sp. CA047B | reverse complement strand
GGGCGGGCTCATCCCCCGAGGGGGCCTGGGCCGAGGCGCGAGCAGGCGGGGGGCCCTGCTTGCCGGCCGGTGCCTCGCGGGTCGCGTGCGCTGCCTTCGCGATCGTGTCCTCATGCTCCTGGGGCGACGCGGACGTCCCACCGCGCGGGTTCGCGCGCGCCTCGAACTTGTGGACCGCGGCGGCGGGGGTCTTCGGCGCCTTCGCGGCCGGCTTCGCTTCCGGGCTGCGTCCCTTGCCAGCCTTCGGGGCCTTCGTGCGCGGGGCTTCCTTGGCGCTGCGTGCCTTGCCCGCCGACTTCGCGCTCTTCCCGGCGCCACCCTTCGCGCTCTTCGACGCGGGCGCCTTCTTCGCGGCCTTCGCTTCGGCCTTGTCCTCCTGCGCATCGCCCGTGCGAGGCGCTGCGCCCCGCTGGAAGGGATCATTCCCGAGGACACCCTTGGTCATGACTGGCTCCTTCGGAGCGCCGCGGCGGCGTCCTTGACGTGGTGGAGGGGCACGAACCCCAGGGCGGACTCGGCGCGTTCCCCGTCCGCGACCCAGGAGTAATGCATGTAGTCGAGCAGGGCCACCGGCAACGTGCCCGCCCCCAGCACCCCGAGCGCGCGAAGTGCTCCACGAAACAACGGCCCCGGCAGGGGGAGCGGTTGCGCGCCCGCCTGGCGGATGAGCCCGGACAGGGGCAGCACCCCCC